>SFKY01000028.1 GCA_004554665.1 Bacteroidales bacterium | reverse complement strand
AGATTTTTTTGTAACAAAATCTAAAGAAATGTATAAATTATCAGAAATAATGACTACCTTTGTCCAACAAATCACATTTTTACAGCTATTATGGATTGGTTAGTTAATCTTTTTACACAACAAGACTCAGTGGCACACATAGCCTTACTGTTTTCCTTAGTCATAGCGATTGGCGTGTTGCTGGGAAAGATCAAGGTGGGTGGCATCTCACTGGGTGTGACTTTCGTGCTGTTTGCCGGAATTCTGGCCGGACACATCGGTTTTACAGCCCCGACAAACATTCTGACTTTCATGCAAGACTTCGGACTTATCCTCTTTGTCTTCATGATCGGTCTCCAAGTAGGGCCTGGTTTCTTTGAGAGCTTCAAGAAAGGTGGCGTTACGCTCAACATTCTCTCGACGGCAACCATCTTACTTGACGTGGCAGTGATGTTTGCCTGTTACTTCCTGTTCTTCGACACCAGCAATCCCGTTAACCTTCCGATGATGGTGGGTACACTATATGGTGCCGTAACCAACACACCAGGTCTGGGTGCTGCCAACGAATCACTCAACTCTGTCTTCCCTGCCGGGCAGATACCTCCTATCGCATCGGGATATGCCTGTGCCTATCCCCTCGGCGTACTGGGTATCATTGGCGCTACCATCGCCATCCGCTACATCTGCAAGATCAAGTTGGAAAAAGAAGACCAGCAGTTGCAAGATCTCGAAGCTGCTAACCCGCACGAGCAGCCCTATCAGATGCACCTCAAGGTGAGCAACAGTTATCTGGCAGGCAAGAAACTCATCCAAATCTCCGAATTCCTTAACCGTGACATGGTATGCTCGCGACTCATACACGACGGACAAATCATCATCCCCAACCGCAATACGGTATTCAACATGGACGACGAGGTGAACATAGTCTGCGCACTGCATGATGCCGAGGCCATCCGTGCCTTCATCGGTCCGGTAATCGACACTCCTTTCCCCGAGGACGACGAGAAGCAACCCTTGGTATCCAGACGTATCGTGGTGACCAATCCAGCCGTCAATGGCAAGACTTTGGGCAAGATGCACTTCTCCAGTGTCTACGGTGTCAACGTCACCCGCATCACCCGTCAGGGCATGGATCTCTTTGCCAGCCGCAACCACCACTTCCATATCGGTGACCGCATCATGGTAGTGGGACCCGAGGACAACGTAAACCGTGTGGCCGACATCATGGGCAACTCTATCAAGCGTCTCGACGCACCCAACATTGCCACCATCTTTATCGGTATCATCGTAGGTATCCTCTTCGGAAGCCTCCCCTTCGCCATCCCTGGCATGCCGGTGCCTCTCAAACTGGGTATTGCAGGTGGACCGCTGATTATCGCCATCCTGATTGGCCGCTTCGGCTATCGCATGCACTTGGTAACCTATACCACCACATCGGCCAATATGATGCTGCGTGAGATAGGTCTTGTCATCTTCTTGGCCGCAGTGGGTATCAAGGCCGGCGCAAGTTTCTGGGAGACGGTAGTACAAGGCGACGGACTGAAATATGTGTACACCGGATTCCTCATTACCGTGATTCCTATCCTCATCATCGGTACGATAGCCCGACTGAAGTACAAGTTCAACTATTTCACCATCATGGGTATGATAGCCGGTACCTACACAGACCCACCCGCACTGGCATACGCCAACTCGGTATGCTCCAAGGAGGAACCCTCTGTAGGCTACTCTACCGTCTATCCGCTCAGTATGTTCCTGCGCATCTTTACAGCCCAGCTCATCGTCCTATTCTGCTGCGGCATGTAAGCGCAAGCATCACACAGTAAAGATAATACAAAAAAAAATAAGGTGTCAGCACTCCGTAGAATCCCTATCTACAAAGGCTGACACCTTTTATCATGAAGACTGTCCGATAAAAGTATATTAACTTCTCATCATGACAGATTGGGGAGGGGTAACTGTTTTTCCATGGAAGCGGACGCACGAACGTGCGTCCCTACACAGATTCTTCTTTACCCTTTTACCTTTTTACCTTTTTACCCTTTTACCCTTTTACCTTTAAAAGACTTGCATCGTCATTTTCCCATCGTATGCAATTGTGATGACCACCTGATAGCAACTGGGACTATCGGGAATGGCGATAGAGGCCGTGAAGTAAAGGGCAGAAGCATCGGCCTTGGTATAGGTTATATCGCTCAACACACTCTGCGTGAGAATCTGTGAGGGCACTTGCTGGGCAAAATCTTTCTTCTCAAAATTACTGGAATACACTTTCTGGTTTCCCTTAAACACGCTCAAGTGCACAATGTTGTCATAATACACATTGTCTACAGCCACCCCATCATCGTTATAGGCCGTTTTCACCACCTTGTAGGTGGTAGGGTTCACCTGCACGTAGCAGTGGTAACGATCATTACCCACTGTCACCACTGTGTCGCGCTTAATCAGCTGCCGCTGGTTCAGCACCACCGCCTGTTTGGCACCGAAATAAGCCTCATCGCCGGCATCCTCGCTTTTCACCAAACGCACATGGTCGCCCGACTGATTCTCAAAGACAAACAGATGAGGAGCCTGCTTCAGGATGCGGTACTTGGCATCGCTCACACCATGCAGCACCAGCGTGTCACCTACTATCTGGAAATATACCGGCAGACTCGTGGAGTCCGGATAGTAGATGGTATCGCCCTTAGCCTTAAACGCCACGTCTTCCTCGCCATCGTTCAGCCAGATACCTTGCAGCATCTGCTTGGCCGTTGCGTCCTCACGCGGCGCTACGGGAGCCTCAGCCTGTTTGCGACAGCCCATCACGAGCAGCCCAACAGCCGACAACAGCATGACTGTCTTCTTCATCGTCCTATACAATGATATACGAAACCTGCCTCGGCCAGTTCCTTGGCATCAAATATGTTGCGCCCGTCGAGCACCACCCGTTGTTTCATCAACCGGCCTATCACGTCCCAGTTGGGCAACCTGAACTCCTTCCATTCTGTGAGCAGCAACAGCGCGTCAGCATCTATCGCCGCATCGTACATATCGCGACAATACTCCACGCTGTCGCCCACCCTACGCCGACATTCGTCCATCGCCACGGGGTCATAAGCACGCACACGGCATCCTGCCTCCAAGAGCTTGCCGATGATGACCAGCGCGGTAGACTCGCGCATATCGTCGGTCTCGGGCTTAAACGACAGTCCCCACAGTCCGATGGTGAGACCACGCAGCTCCTTGCCCTCAAAACAGCACTGCAACTTGTCGAAGAGCAAGCCCTTTTGGCGCTCATTCACCCGCTCCACGGCCTTGAGCACCTCCATCGAGTAGCCATTGTCGTCGGCCGTCTTGATGAGTGCTTTCACATCCTTGGGGAAACAGCTGCCGCCATAACCGCACCCTGCATAGAGAAACTTGCGCCCGATGCGCGTATCGCTACCGATACCGGCACGTACCATATTGACATCAGCTCCCACTTTCTCACACAGGTTGGCGATATCGTTCATGAACGAGATGCGGGTGGCCAACATCGAGTTGGCAGCATACTTCGTCATCTCCGCACTGGGTATATCCATGAAGATGACACGGAAGTTATTGATCAGGAAAGGCTTGTAGAGGCGTGTCAGTATCTCCTTGGCACGGTCGCTCTCCACACCCACCACCACACGGTCTGGACTCATAAAGTCTTTGATGGCATTGCCTTCCTTCAGAAATTCGGGATTGCTGGCCACGTCGAACGGTACATCCACGCCCCGCCGGTCAAGTTCTGCCTGTATGGTTTCGCGCACCTTGCGGGCAGTGCCCACAGGCACCGTGCTCTTGGTCACCACCACCATGTAGCGGTTAAGATGCTCGCCGATGGTCTTGGCCACCTGCAACACATACCTGAGGTCAGCGCTACCGTCCTCATCGGGCGGCGTGCCTACAGCCGAGAACACAATCTGCTGATCGTTAAGCACATCGGCCAGCGAGGTGGTAAACTTGAGGCGGCCCGCCTTCACATTCTTGGTCACCAGTTCGTCCAGTCCGGGCTCATAGATGGGTATCTCCCCACGCTGCAGACGCTCCACCTTGGCAGCATCCACATCCACACAGGTAACCATGGCACCCGTATCGGCAAAGCAGGTACCCGAAACCAGTCCTACATATCCTGTTCCTACTATCGCTATATTCATTGCTCTAAAAGATTGCTACGTTTATTCAAAAAAGACGGCATCCTGCCACCTACTCCCTTTCAGGTCTTTCTCACTCGTCACTACATCCTTGGCATCTATCGGCCAGCTGATGCCCACCGTCTCGTCGTCCCACCTGATGCTGGCTTCGGCCTGGGGCGCATAGACATTGTCCACCTTGTAGGCAAACACCGCCTCTTGGCTCAGCACCAGGAACCCGTGGGCAAAACCACGGGGGATAAACAGCTGCCGCTTGTTGTCTCCGCTCAGCTCCACCATGACATGGCGGCCGAATGTAGGCGAACTCTTGCGCAGGTCTACGGCCACATCCAGCACCCTGCCGCTGATGACACGCACCAGTTTGGCCTGTGCATGCTCGCCCCGCTGGTAATGGAGGCCGCGGAGCACACCATAAGAGGATTTTGACTCATTATCCTGCACAAAATCCACTTTGCCCACGTGTGCCTCAAACTCGTCACGCTTCCAAGACTCAAAAAAATAGCCTCGGCTATCATCAAAAACCCGAGGTTGGATGATGTACACCCCCTCTATCTCTGTAGTGATATATTCCATTTATAGTATTGAACTCTATCTTATAAAAGACAAAGATAAATAAATAATCGGAAACTGCCACCATTTCCACCAAGTTTTTTTCGCCGTCACAGCAAAGTAATGGCTCCCGTAGGCACATTTCCAACCGCCCGAGGTGGTGTCTCGTCACCGTATTCCATTTGCGATACGGCCGTACTCCATTTGCGATACGCCCGTATGGCAATTGGTGTACGGCCGTATCGCAAATGGAATACGGTGAAGAAATGCCATATTTGCTGCACAAATATACGCCCAACAACAGAGTTTTTGCCGCGATACACAAGGGGCAACGGATATTTTTTGTATTTTTGCAAGGGGCAACAACGATGCTGCCCCATACAAACCAAAAGATGAGACGATGAAAAGATTTGTAGGAATCATCCCGGCGCGCTATGCTTCGACGCGGTTTCCGGGCAAGCCGCTGGCCATACTGGGCGGCAAGACGGTGATAGAGCGTGTGTACACACAGGTGGCCGATGCGCTCGACGATGCGTATGTGGCCACAGACGACACACGCATCTTCGACACGGTGACGGGCTTTGGCGGCAAGGCTGTCATGACCCGTACCGACCACAAGAGCGGCACAGACCGTATAGAAGAGGCTGTGGAAAAGATTGGCGGACAATGGGATGTGGTGGTGAATGTGCAGGGCGACGAGCCCTTCATACAGCGCAGCCAGATCGATACGCTCTGCCGATGTTTCGACGACGAGGACACTCAAATCGCCACGCTGGGCAAACCGTTTGACAGCATGGAGGCCGTGGACAATCCCAACTCGCCCAAGATAGTGACCGACCTGAGGGGCTACGCCCTCTACTTCTCGCGCAGCATAATACCCTACGTGAGGGGTGCCGAACATGACGCCTGGATGGGCCACTACCCGTATCTGAAGCATCTGGGCATCTACGCTTATCGTAGAGAGGTGCTCGAAGCGGTAACCCGGCTGCCACAATCGCCTCTGGAGCTGGCGGAGAGCCTGGAGCAGCTGCGCTGGCTGCAACATGGGTACAAAATAAAAGTCGGGACTACCGATGTGGAAACTATTGGCATCGATACTCCCGACGATCTGGCACGCGCCGAAGCATTCTTGCAGTCGCTTGCAGTAAACCTTTAACCGAGCGACTCACACTCCCTGAGCCAGAGTTCGGCAGCGGCATCGCTCGGCATACGCCAGTCGCCCCGCGGACTCAGGCTCACGCTTCCCACCTTGGGGCCATCGGGCAGACAGGAGCGCTTAAACTGCTGATTGAAGAATCTGCGGCAGAAGATTTTGAGCCAATGGCTGATGACTCCATCGGCAAACTGGCCAGCAAAAGCCTTTTGCGCCAAGAGGAAAATCTTGGAGGGACGGAACCCATAGCGCAAAAAATAATAGAGGAAGAAGTCGTGGAGCACATAGGGACCCACGAGGTCTTCGGTCTTCTGCTGTATCTTACCCTGTTCATCGGCCGGTATCAGTTCCGGACTGATAGGGGTATCGACAATATCGAGCAATATGGCCGCCGTCTCTTCTTCCACCGTCGATGCCACATACTTCACGAGATGGGTAATGAGCGTTTTGGGCACGCCGGCATTGACGGCATACATGCTCATGTGGTCTCCGTTATAGGTACACCATCCTAAGGCCAGTTCTGACAGGTCTCCTGTACCGATAACCAGTCCACCTACCTGGTTGGCCACATCCATCAGTATCTGTGTACGCTCCCGGGCCTGCGAGTTTTCGTAGGTCACATCGTGCTGCGAGATGTCGTGGCCAATGTCCTCGAAGTGCTGGCGCACGCTCTTGGCAATGCTGATCTCGCGCACCGTCACGCCCAGTTGGCGCATCAGGTTGAGGGCATTGGCGTACGTACGGTCCGTGGTACCGAATCCGGGCATGGTGATGCCCACGATGCCACTACGGTCATAGCCCAACATGTCGAAGGTACGCGCACAGACGAGCAGGGCCAGCGTAGAGTCGAGTCCGCCGCTCACACCCACCACCACCTGCTGGCAGTGGGTATGCACCAAGCGCTTGGCCAGTCCCATGGTCTGTATATGGAAGATTTCCTCACAACTCTGCTCCATGCAGCCCGCCTGCGGAATGAAAGGAGTGGAATTTACCTCGCGCTCCAGAACAAAATCGCGCGGCGTGACAGAATGGGCCTGAATATTCACCACCGGCTCATGGATCATCCGCCGCTGCGCATTGACAAACGTGGTGTTGGTGCGCCGCTCTGCACGCAGCCGCTCCACATCGATCTGTGCTATCTGCATCTGCTTATCGAGGGCAAATCGTTCGCCTGCGCACAGGCATTGGCCATTCTCATAAACCATCGCATTGCCTCCATAGACCACGTCCTGCGTACTCTCGCCAAAGCCGGCACTGGCATACACATAACCGGTGATGGTACGCGCGCTCTGCTGGGCAATGAGCTTACATAGGTAATCGTGCTTGCCGATGAGGTCATCACTGGCCGAGAGATTGAACACGATATCGGCACCAGCCAGCGCCAGATGATTGCTTGGAGGTGTGGGTGCCCAGAGGTCTTCGCATAGCTCAACACCGAACTTGACACCATCTGCCGTGCAGAACACTTGCGGACGTGAAGTGATGGGCAGCATGTTGCCGGCAAAACGTATCTCGGTATCGCGCAGGTCTTGCGAGGAGGCAAACCAGCGCTTCTCATAAAACTCACCGTAGTTGGGCAGATACTCTTTGGGGACAATACCCAGAATCTGGCCTTTCTGAATGACAACGGCACAGTTGAGCAAGAGATCGCCCACGGCGATGGGCAAGCCTACAATAGAGATGATGTCGAGCTGACGGGTAAAGTCGAGCAAGAGCAGCACGGCACTCTCAGAAGCCTCCTGCAACAGCTGCTGACTGAAAAGATCCTGACAGGTGTAACCGGTGATGCACAGTTCGGGGAACACGATGATTTCCACACCCTTTCCCTCGGCCAAGGCTATCAGTTCTTCTATCTGCTCCACATTGTATTTACAGTCGGCGACCCTGACAGACGGTACAGCTGCCGCCACTTTGATAAAGCCATGTTCCATAATCATTGGTATTTAGTTATCGGATAGTAATCTGAGTGGCTCCGTAACCATATTCTTGGAACGAAGCATCCTGATATTGGTATTTCTTGTACTGATAGTTGAGCGCATTGACAATCGCGTGGCGCAAGATGCCCTCACCCTTGCCGTGGATGAAGACAAGCTTCTGACCTTTCTTGTTCTTGTATTGCTCCAGCGCCTCGCGGAATTTGCCCAACTGGTAGTTGAGGATATCGGCATGCGACATGCCGGCCGTGGTGTCGAGCAGCGCATCGGCATGCAGGTCTATCACCACCACATCTTCATCACCACGCCGTTTGGTCACAAAGGGGTTGCCCTTGGAGCCATTGTCATAGCGACGCACGTAGCTGTCGGTCTCGCTCTCAGCAGGTTTCTCTGTTTCCGCCGTCTTGTACATGCTGTCTTTCAACTGCTTGGCATCCACCACCAATGGGCGTGCGGCCTTATCGTTTTCCACGATGGTGTACAGCAAGGCCGGTGTGTCAAAATAAGGTGTATCGCGGAACGTATGCAGTTTGTAAAACTTCACGGGGTCGAGCCTGAACTGGGCTTCGACCGTGGGTTTGAGCGCAAAGGGCTTTTCGCGCTTATAGGCCATCAGCTGGAAGCCTATCTTCAGCAGGTCGTTCAGATCCTCACGGCCTATCTCCTCGATATAGAGCTGGGTGTTGGGCTCCACCTCTCCGTGGGCATGGAGTGTCCATGAGGCTCCCTCGGCCACCATATAGGCATAGTGGATGTAATAGTTGCAGTCGTTGACGATATAGACCTCGAAACGGGTGGTCGTCATCTCCTTGATATTGATGGGCACAAAAGCCAGATAGCACGACAGCTGGTTACCGCCCTTGCGCTCTTCCACGGGTGCCTTGAAAGTCACCTCCTTGCTCAGGTCTACCTCGTCGGGGGTGTCCCATCCTTCTTCCTCGTCATCGACCGCCATCATGGCTCTGATGCTCTTGCCCTCGGGTGCCGGAGCCGGTGCCTGCTGTTTGGCCGACACCACCCGCGAGGTGCTATAGTCCTCGCTACTCACCAGCACCACATCTTTGATAGAGGTAGGAATCTGAAATCCGTCAGCATCCTCTACCAATACTATGTCCTTGCCTCTGAATCCGGCGATAATTCCACCGCCGGTATCGCTGAGGAAACTCACCTTGTCTCCAATTTTCATCTTTCTACTTTCTAAATATTAAGGAATTAACAATGAACTGTCACCATAACTCAGGAATCTAAAGTCGTGCGACAGGGCATAATCGTATATCTTGTGCCAGTCGCCCTTGACAAAGGCGCTGACCAGCAACAACAGCGTGCTCTGGGGTTGGTGGAAGTTGGTGACGAGCATCTTGACAATCTTGTACTGATAGCCCGGGGCAATGATAATCTGCGTGGCGGTATGCAAGGCATCAAGACCATTGCGGTCGAGATAATCGAGCACGTTGCGTATGGCTTGCTCAGGCGTGATACCGTCCACCCATTGGCCGTCTCGTCCCTGTTCGTAGGGTTCCCACTGGTTCACATGCAGCTCGTCTTCGGAAGCGTCGGGGTGATAATGGAGCCTCACGCCTACATAGTAGAGACTCTCCAACGTGCGCACACTGGTGGTGCCCACAGCGATGGCCTCGCACTGGTGGCGCAACAGCCGATCCAAAGTATGCCGATGCACCACCACATACTCGCTGTGCATCTCATGGCCGTCTATCTCTTCCGACTTGACGGGCTTAAAGGTACCGGCACCCACATGGAGGGTCACCTCGTCACGCTCTATGCCATGACTGTCGAGCTGGGCCAACACTTCCTCCGTAAAATGGAGGCCTGCCGTAGGCGCGGCCACCGACCCCTTGATTTTGGAGTAGACCGTCTGATAGGTGGTCTTGTCGCTCTCCTGTGTTTCACGATTCAGATAGGGAGGTATAGGCAACTCGCCTATCGCTTCCAATATCTCCGCAAAACTCACCGACTGCGAATCCCAATCGAAATCTACCCAGAAATGGGTTCCCGTGGCTGTGGTGGCACTGCGGGTGGTGTCACGACGCACAGTCAAGGTAAACTGGCACCCCTTGATATCAAACGCACGGTGCAGCGCTCCCTCTTTCCACTTTTTCAGGTTGCCGATCATACAGCGCCATGCACAATGCCCTCGGGTCTGGAAGACCTGCTCGTAGTCGACAGGGGCTGCCGGCTCCATGAGAAAAATCTCTATCAGCGCGCCCGTCTCCTTGCGGAAGTGCATACGTGCCTGAATGACGCGCGTATTGTTGAAAACCATCAGGGCATGGGGCGGCAAATGCTGCGGGATATTGTAGAAGACATCCTCGCTTACCTCGCCATGCCGATAGAGCAAAAGCTTGCTATGATCTCTTTGGGATATGGGAAACTTGGCTATCCGATCATCGGGCAGCGGATAGTTGTAGTCACTGATTCTGATATGTCTTGTATCCATAGTTTATAATACGCTGTATATCACAGCGGCGACCAGCGTAAACGACATGACGCAGGCCACCACATCTATATCTGACAGGCAATAGCCCGTAGGTGTGTATTGGGTAGAAACGTAATTGAGTTTGGGACTGATGCGGGCATACAACCTCTGGTAGAGCAAATAAACCGCTACGCCCACTACCCATCCCCATGCCAGTCCGGCAAGGATGTCACTGGGGTAATGAAGACCAAGATAGAGGCGCGTCCAGCAGTTGATGAGCGACCAGGAAACCATCAGCACGGTAAACAGGCGGCTCCGCACGAGGATACAGAAGTAAGTGGCGATGGCCATCGTATTGGCCGCGTGTGCAGAGAAGAAACTGTACTTGTCGCCGCGTACCCCTGCAACGATGTCTACCGTGTACTTGATGACAGGATCGTTGGACGGACGCCACCGGGCCACGAGGGGCTTGACCAAGAAGTCGGCCATGCCGTCGGCCAGCACCACGCAGACGGCAGCCGAGGCGATGACCAGTCCTATCTGGGCCATGGTCTCATTGTTCTTGATGACAATATAGAGCAACGCCACATATAAGGGAATCCAAGTGTAGCCCGACGTCAAGGCCAATGCCACTCCGTCGAAGAAAAGGGAACTGCTGTCGTTGAAAAAAGCCAGCACCGCCCTGTCTATGGCATAAAAAGTGCTTAATACCATCATCTTGTCAGAACATCAAATCTCCTCAATATGCTTAGAGAGAATCCACCCCTCACGTCCGTCGGCCAGTCTGACACCACTCCAGTCGCGCATGCTCTTGTCGACGATATCCACACGAGTACCCTCGTGGATGACAAACACGTCGGTGCCAGTCTTTGACGGTGTCTTCTTGACACTGACCGTGGGCGAAACCACAATAGCTCCTGTACGGTTCTCCAAATCGCTCTTTTGCTGGCACGCAAACACGATGCTCAGCAACGAGAACACCAACAGGACAGCAGCTCCATAGAAGCCAATCTTGCGGATCAGCATCCGCTCGCTGAAAAGGTACATCAATACGAGCACCAAAGCCACGGCAATCGCCACGAGGCCACAGACCGCCCATGCGTCTACACTTGTGAAGTTGACTACCGAGTAGTACCAGGTCTTGAAAAACATCTCACTCTCCGGCGTTATCTTATCGATGGTCTTGCTACGGGCAAACTGGAGGTTAAACCGGATGTCCTCATCGCCCGGCGAGAGCAACGCTGCACGTTCATACGACAAGATGGCCTGCGTGATATTGTCTGTGCGATAATAAGCATTGCCAAGATTGTAATAAAGATCGGCAGAAACACCCTTCTTCAGCAATTCCTGATAATCACGTATGGCCTGCTGATAATTGCCTTTCTTGTACTCCATATCAGCATTGTCCTTGGTGATGGCTGCTGCTGTCATCGGCAGCAACACCATCAGCAACACCATCAGCAACATGCGGACAGCGGTGGTCTTCTTCTTCCCTCGTTTCATCGCATTTTCGATTTCCATGATAGCCGTCATGGCCGAGTCAAATGTCTTGTTCATATTACCTGACGGGTCTCCGGGCGCATAACGCTCGTACTCGCACTCGTTGAGGGCTTCGATGAATTTGTCGATGGTCTGCTGGTCTACACCGTGGCTGCTGAGCTTCTCTGCAATGTTCTCACCCGTGAGCTGCTCGACAGGCATATTGAGCTTGTCGCCCACATATCCCCACAGCGCACGCAACACCTCATCGTAAAACTCGTTTTGCTTGCCCTCCTGCATCAGGCCATTGGCCTTCTTCAGACGCTTGGTAGCCACCTTGTTGGCTTTCTTGCCACGCTTCTTGACGATATCAGCATTGGCAATGGCACGCTTGCGGAAAATGACAAGCAAAGCAAAGAATGCCACCCACGGCAACAACAGGCACACCCAATACGTAGTGCTCCCGAAGAAGAAGTCGTCAATATCGTGTATCTCTGTCTTGCCTTGACGGATGTTGCGGATGTCCTGATCTTTCTCCACCGCATAGCTGGCTATAGAGCCACCCTTGCCGTCACCTTTGGCCACGGTGAGCGTAAACGATTGGGTCTTCACCGTCTTATAGGCATTGGCGCCGGTATCATAGTAAGTAAGTTCTACAGGGGGAATGGTATAGGTGCCCTGATTGCGCGGAACAGCGAGGAAATCGTAGACCATGTTGCCCTCGAGACCATTGGCCGTGAGTTTGGTCTTGTCGGTGACCTTGGCATCGTAACAATCGAAGTCCTTAGGAAACTGCACCACAGGCTGTTTCACCAGTTTCAGGTTGCCCATACCGCCAACTACCACCCGCAGGGTAATAGGATCGCCCGCCTTGATGTCCTTGGTATTGAGCTGGGCAGATATGTTAAAGCGTCCTACACCGCCCGAGAATCCGGACGGACGGGTGGGCAGCGGCTCTACTTCTACCGTAAGCCCAGGTGCAACGATGTCGCGCTTCACCTCTATATATCCGGAGCCACCGTTAAAGAAAGCCTCGAAAGGATCGACAGCACGGTTTTCCTGCACTACGATGCCGTGGAAGGTGATACTCGGGATATTGAGTTTGCCTGTCATCTGGGGATACATCACATACTGGCTCCATGTCACACAGCGATATGGTCTTCCGTTGACCTGTTCCACATGGTAGCTCTTCTGCTGGGGGAGTTTGACCTCCTGTGTGTGGAAACCGGTAAGGTCAGGCATCTTACCTTCCAGCTGCGTAAGGTCGAGTGTGGTATATACTTTGTAGGTAAGCAGTATGGGTTCCTGCTCATGCACCTTGCGCTTGTTGGCACTCACCTTGATAAACAGGTCGCTACCCGAAATAGGGGTACCCGCCGCCCTGGTGCCCGGCAGGTTATCATCGTCACCGTGCATCCTCGGCGCTCCATTATTGGACCGTGCATGTCCCGAAACAACAATCTTGGTGGGCTGCGAGGCAATGGTCTTGCCACCTACCTTGGCATGGGCAGCAGGAACATTGAAGGTTCCGGCCTTGTTGGCATAAAGTGTATAGGTATAGGTGATGGACGACGAACTGCTGGCATGTCCGTTGATCATATTGTAGTTGGATACCAACGAGGTATAAGGACCTGCTATCACCTCCACTTCGTCTGTGGAACGCATGCCCGACCTGAATTCGTCCACATCCTGCGTTGTCACCTTGTAGGCGACGCGGAAATTTTCGCCTACCGACACCTTGGAGGGTGCCGTCACAATAATCTGCTGTGCCATGGCCATACATGACACCCAGAGCCATATCCCTATTAATATATTTCGCTTCATATATATTTACTCCCTTTGATTCAGTTTGTCCGACTAAATGCGGCATTTAGATCACCTAAAGGTGGCCTTTAGACCTGCTAAAGATGGCCTTTAGGAATGCCAACGATGACAAGTAGCTCCCAGCCCCGCCCCATTGGGGGTTACCAGTTTTTCTGCAGCTGGCGCTTATTGGGCTGCTGCATGGCCTTTTTCAACCGCTGCTGGGTGGCTTTCTCCTCCTGCATGGCCGCGTTGAGCAGTTGTTCGGCATTTTCCTTGCTCATCTGCTCCTTCGACTGTTGTGGCAACTGGTTCGGATCCTGCTTTTGTTTCTGCTGGTCGTCCTGCTGTTTCTTGTCGTCGTCCTTTTTATCCTTATTTTTGTCTTTATTGTCCTTGTTGTCGTTGCCGCCGTTCTGGTTCTGATTCTTCAGCAGACGCTTGCAGAGAGCCAAGTTGTAGCGCGTCTGGTCATCCGTAGGATTATTGCGCAGACTCTCCTTGTAAGCCTCAATGGCTTCGGCATACATCTGATGGCTTTGGCAGATAACACCAATGTTGTGAAAGGCCTGCGATTTGCGCACCTTACTGGTCTCCATCTTGCCTGCATTCTGATATTGGACTATGGCAGCCGAATCTTTCTGCTGCATCTGCAGCGCACAACCCAGATTGTAGACGGCCTGCGAATTGGCTGCATTCTGCGACATGGCTTTGCGGTACTCCACCTCAGCCTTGTCGTATTTCTGTTGTTTGAAATAGCGGTTGCCTTGCCGTATAAACTGTCTGTCCTGCTGTGCTTGGGCATGCAGACCCAATCCCAACAGGAAAAACAATGTAAGAACTATTCTCGTCACTTTCATTTCTTCTTGAATATTTTGACATTCTTCAGCAGCGGATTGCGAGACTCCAAAATACAGATCTCGATGATGAGCAACAGGATAACCAGTATGCCAAATGCCTGAAACTGCTCGTCGTACTCGCTATAGACCACACTCTCAGTCTCACCTTTCTGCAGTTTGGTGAGCTCGTTGTTCAACCGGCTCTGCGCATCGCTGGTATTGTCTACATGGATGTAAACTCCACTGCCTGCTTTGGCCACTTCGCGACACATTTCCTCGTTGAGCGCCGACATGACCGTCTGTCCCGTATTGTCGGTCATATACCCGCCATCACCCGTCGGGATGGGAGCACCCTTGGGGTCGCCCACGCCCAGTATAAACACATTGATGCCTTTCTTGCGGGCTATCTTGGCTGCTTCCACCGCACCTCCCTCATGGTCCTCGCCGTCGGTGATTACGATAATGGCCTTTCCCACCTTTTCCGCTTGGGTAAAACTGTGCATGGACACATCGATGGCGCGGGCAATATCGGTTCCCTGTGAGGCAATGAGCGAAGGATCGATATTCTGCAGGAACATCTTCGCCGACACATAGTCGCTGGTAATAGGCAACTGGACAAAGGCATCACCGGCAAAGACAACCAACCCAATCTTGTCATTGGTAAAATGGTCTACCAAGTTCTCCACCAGCAGCTTACTCTTGTCCAAACGGGACGGGACGACGTCTGTCGCCATCATGGAGTTGGAGATGTCGAGCGCAATGATGGTCTCGATGCCGTTGCGTTTCTCCTTGGAAATGCGCGAGCCCATCTGGGGACGAGCCAACAACACTATCAGCAACGAAAGGGCAGCCATGAGCAGGGCAAACTTCACCCTCGGACGCGCTACAGACGCATCGGGCATAAGCTGGCGAAGCAATTGGGGATCACCAAACTTCTTCAGCTTGTTCTTGCGCTGCTTCCATACCACAAACCGTACCAGAAACAGTACGGGAACGGCCAACAGCAGCCACAGATATATAGGGTCTTCAAATCTAAACATTACGGGATTCTCCTTAATACAGTTGTCCTCAACAGGATCTCAAGCAACAAGCAGATAATGGCCGCGACGGCAAACGGCTGGTAAGCCTCGTAACGCTTGGAAAACTTCTTCACGTTCATCTTGGTCTTCTCCAACTTGTCTATATCCTTATAAATATTCTTCAGTTCGGCATTATTGGTAGCCCGATAGAAATTGCCCTGCGTAGTAGCGGCAATCTCACGCAATGTCTTGGTATCAATCTCGACCGGAATGTTGACATACTGTACACCGCCGGCCACTGGCATGGGATAGCGGGCTACCTTGTTGGTTCCCACTCCTATGGTATAGACTCTAATTCCAAGACTCTTGGCAATCTGTGCGGAGGTCATGGGAGACAAATCGCCCATGTTGTTGGAGCCATCGGTCAACAAGATGACCACCTTGCTTTTGGCTTTCGACGCTTTCAGTCGCGATACAGCATTGGCCAAACCCATTCCTACTGCGGTACCGTCTTGGATAAGTCCTCTCGCCGCAATGTCCGTGCGTACATTTTGCAACAGGTTGAGCAGCGAGGTATGGTCACTGGTCATCGGGCACTGCGTGAAGGCTTCGCCTGCGAATATCGTCAGACCGATATTGTCATCCGGCCTTCCCGATATAAACTCTGCGGCCACCTCCTTGGCAGCCTCGATTCTGTTAGGGCGTAAGTCTTCGGCCAGCATAGAGGTGGAAACGTCCATCGCCAGCATGATATCAATACCCTCGACCGACTTCTTATCCCACGCATTATGTGTTTGTGGACGGGCCAAGATAATGACTATCAAGACAAAGGTAGCACAACGCAACACCATCGGAAGATTGACGATGCGCATGCGCCAGCTCTTAGGCGCATACTGATACGCATACGTGTCGCTCATCCGCAATGTCGGCTCACTTCTTTTCCTATACAGAAAATACCATAATATATAAGGTATCAATAGGAGAAGAAGCAAGAAGTATTCTTTATTCGCAAATTCCATATCAGTTCAATAATTGGTACACACCATACACCACGTAAGCCAGCAAGGCCACCACCATGACGGTAACCAGTACAATGAGCACCTTGATGGCACGGCGTGTCTCTTTCTTCTGCTTGTCTTCCTCACTCAACTTGGGTACAATCCGCTCCTCGGTGGGTTGTCCCTCAAGTTTGGTCTGGTCGATAAAGTTGACAGCATTAACCAGATTGAGGTCATTCTCATTGATGAGAGTGGAATATTTGGCAAACTTCACAAGGTCTGCCGTCTGGAAGAGTCCGCTCAACTCGTCTATCATCGTCTTGTCGCCAGACTGCTGCAGGCGGGCGATGATTTCGGTCGAGGTCATTTCCATTGCATTGAATCCAAACCGCTCATTGATATACTGACGCAATGTGTCGGTGAGCTGTGTGTAATAAGCCTTCTGGTCTTCAGAGCGTTGGAGATGCTCAGCCTTGATTTTCTCTATGGCATTGAGGGCACGCTGGTGTGGCGGCACCCGCTTGACAATCCTGATTTTGGTGATAATCGGCTTATTTTGCTTCAACCGCACCATGAGATAAACCAAACTGATTGCCAGAGCGAGCATCAGCAAGCTCATCCAGAAAAATGCGCTCCACTCACTCCACCAGAAAGGATTGGTCTGAACACTTTTAGGCGGGAAAAACTGGTTGGGATGCAGCGTATCCACATCCATGGTGATGACCTTCAGTGCAAGCTGGTTGGCAGCGTATGCCTTCCCGTCTACCTTCACCTTCATGCCAGGTATGGGGTACAATTTCTCGTCAAAGGCAGTCAGCGTCAGTTTCTTGCCCACCTTCATCAGACCGCCGTCAAGTTCCGTGCTGTCGCCTTCGGCCACTTCCACCACTTCCAGACCCGGCACCAACATCTGCGAGGGTTTGAGTTGCGGCCACACTATCCGCGCATTTTTTGGGGCAGTGACATTCACCTCCATGCCCACCTGCTCGCCGATGAGGATATTGACCGAGTCGAGCTTGGCCTCTACCACCACCTGCGCACCCATTTCCTGCGTGGCACAGAGAATGGCTGCCATTATCCATATAAATCTGTAAAAACAGTTCATTGTCTTCATTACATTCTACCTGTATTCCTATGCACCGCGCTGCGCAAAGAGCAACATCATCATCCGTACATAGTCTTCATTGGTCGCAATCGACACCCAGTCCACGCTACTCTTGGCAAATGTCTCGCGTAAGTGGCTCTCGCGCTGCATCCAGTACTGTGTGTGTGCCTGCCTCAACTTCTTGCTCGATGTATCGATAAACATCTCATGCCCCGTCTCGGCATCACAGACCTTCATCAGTCCTATATCGGGCAGCGATTTGGCCCTTGGGTCATAAATCTGAATCGCCACCAAATCGTGCTTTTGATTGGCATACTGTACTTGACGCTGGAAATCCTCACGAGTATAGAAGTCGCTCAACACGAAAGCCGTGCAACGCCGCTTCATCACACGTGTCAGATATTCCAAGGCCATACCCACGTTGGTACGCTTGCTTTCAGGCTGAAAGTTGAGCATCTCACGGATGATATATAGGATATGCTTTCGCCCTTTCTTGGGCGGGATATACTTTTCGATACGGTCAGAAAAGAAGATGACACCAATCTTGTCATTGTTCTGGATAGCACTGAAAGCCAACGTGGCCGCTATCTCTGTGGCCATATCGCGCTTGGTCTGACAAGTGGTGCCGAAATCGAGCGACCCCGAAACATCGATGAGGAGCATGACAGTAAGTTCACGCTCCTCCTCAAACACCTTCACATAGGGATGGTGAAACCTTGCCGTCACGTTCCAGTCTATATCGCGCACATCATCGCCATACTGGTACTCGCGCACTTCAGAGAAAGCCATACCTCGACCCTTGAAGGCCGAATGGTACTGGCCCGCAAAGATATTTTGGCTCAGTCCACGGGTCTTGATTTCTATCTTCCTTACTTTCTTTATGATGTCTGATGTTTCCATTAAGGAACCTCAACTTTGTTAATGATTTGAGAGACGATCTCCTCGGAAGAGATATTGTTGGCTTCGGCCTCGTAGCTCAGTCCGATACGATGGCGGAGCACGTCATGTGCCACTGCGCGCACATCCTCAGGCACCACATAGCCGCGATGCTTGATGAATGCGTAAGCACGGGCAGCCTTGGCCAGATTGATGCTGGCACGCGGACTTCCTCCAAAGGTAATCATGTCCTCCAAATCCTTGAGCTGGTAACGCGCCGGATAACGAGTGGCAAATACGATATCGGCGATATACTGCTCTATCTTCTCGTCTATGTAAACCTGGTTGACCACCTCTCTTGCCTTCATGATCTCGTCAGCGGTAGTGACAGGCTTCACCTCGGTCACGCTACCATTGATATTGCCTCTGATAATCAGTTTTTCTTCTTCCAATGTAGGATAGTCAATCACCACTTTGAGCATGAATCGGTCTACCTGAGCCTCAGGCAACTGGTAAGTACCCTCCTGCTCGATAGGGTTCTGCGTGGCCATCACCAAGAAGGGTGTGGGCAACTTGAAAGTCTTCTCTCCAATAGTCACCTGATGCTCCTGCATCGCCTCAAGCAAGGCACTCTGTACCTTGGCGGGTGCACGGTTGATCTCGTCGGCCAATACAAAGTTGGCAAACACGGGACCTTTCTTCACTTGGAAGTTTTCCTCCTTCTGACTGTAAATCATGGTACCCACCACATCGGCCGGCAGCAAGTCTGGAGTAAACTGTATTCTGCTATATTTTGCATCTATCAACTGCGACAAGGTCTTGATAGCCAGTGTCTTTGCCAATCCAGGAACGCCCTCAAGCAATATGTGGCCATCGCTCAACAATGAGATGAGCAAAGAATCAACGAGGTGCTTCTGGCCCACGATGACCTGATCCATACCTGCCACCAAGTTGGTGACAAAGGTACTTTGTTGTTGTATCCGGATATTCAACTCACGGATATCAATAGATTCTGCCATAATATTATACTATACTTTGATTTTAAAATTAAATGCAAAAGTACGACAAATAGCAGACAGAGGCGAAAGTAACGTTCTAAATTATATTAAAAAAGTTTCTCAAATCCTATAATTTAAGAAACTTTTCAACTATCACATCGTCTGCATCTCTTCGTAGATACGCTGCACCGGTAATCCCATGACATTAAAAAAACTGCCTCTGAGTTTTACTACTCCAATGTAGCCTATCCATTCCTGTATACCATAGGCTCCCGCCTTGTCAAGCGGACTATAGTGCGAAACATAATAATCTATTTCCTCCTCCGTGAAGGTTTTAAAAGTCACCTCGGTCGTCACATGAAACGCCCGTTGGTTCTTCATAGTAGTCAGTGCCACACCCGTGATTACCCGATGGGTCTTGCCACTCAGCCTATGCAGCATGCGCGCAGCGTCAGCCGCATCGGCGGGCTTGCCCAGCACCTCATCGTCCAAGACCACCACTGTATCGGCCGTAATGAGCAACTCACCTTCGACCACCTGATAGGCCGATGCTTTCTCACAAGCTATGTATCGGGGAATTTCTTCTGTCGGCAAGCCTTCAGGATAGCTCTCGTCTACTCCCGGCAACACCTTTACCTCAAAAGGGACATCCAATCCGGCCAACAGTTCCCGTCTTCTGGGAGAATTGGAGGCCAATATAATCTTGTATTTTCCTGTATTCATCGCATTGTATATCAAACGATTACCATCCGAAAGCCTTTTCGTCGCCCAGCCATAGACCCTGTGCCTTGAGTATCTGCTCTATTACGTCCCGGCCTACGCCGTACCCACCCTTCTGATGGCTCACGTAGGTGCTGATCTCCCTTACCTCCACACAGGCATCTGCCGGACAACAGGGACAGCCACACCGGCGCATCACCTGATAATCAGGGATGTCGTCGCCCACATAGACCACTTCCTCGTCCATCAGTCCATATTTCTCCAGATAACTTTCATACACTTGCATCTTGAGCGAGCAGTGCATATACACGTCTTTCACGCCCAGATACTCGTATCGGCGCCTGATGGCCTCAGAATGGCCACCTGTCATGATGGCGACATGCAACCCACGTTTTACAGCCAGTTGGATAGCGTAGCCGTCCTTGATGTTGACCGTGCGCAAAGGCTGCCCCTCTTCGTCCATGTTGATGGTTTCTGCCGAGAGCACACCATCCACGTCGAAGATGACGGCCTTAATCTTCTTCAAATCGTAATTTATCATGATTTCTTTGCTTTTAGATGGATTCCCTCTGTCAACACATCGTACAATTTGAGCGCCTCAGGAAAGTCCTCCAGCAGCCCCCGCTGTTTGCCAATAACATTCTCGTCATACCGCACAGCCGGCCCTGTCTGGGCCGCCGCCGGAGAAAGGGCATGCACCTTGGCTGCCGTCTCATCAATGAGCGGCAACATCGTATCAAATGACATGCCGTGTGCCGCCAAGATCTCATCGGCCACCGCATAACAGTGGTTCACGAAGTTGCAGGCAAAGACCGCTGCCAGATGCAGGTACTTGCGGTCGGCGCTGGCCAATGGCATCACCTTACGCGACAGCGAAGCGGCAAACTCTGCAATCACGGTGCGGGCCTCTGCATCGTTCCACTCCACAAACACGGGAATGGCGGCGAAATCCACATTGCGCGCCTTGCTGAAGGTCTGCATGGGATATACCACGCCATAGTGCGAGGCATGCCCCTGAAATACTTCCATCGGCATGCTGCCTGCCGTATGCACAAACACACGATTTTCCCGCCCCTTACAGAGGGCGGGCAGCACATCACAGAGGGCTGCGTCTTTCAGTGCCACTATATACAGGTCGGCATCTGCCACCAACTGCTCCACATGGGTCACAGCCTCGCACCCCAACAGGGTACCCAGCGTAGCCGCACTCTGCTCCGTACGACTGTACACCTGCACCACGTCATGGCCTGCATCCTTAGCGGCCACACCCAAACGGGTAGCCAGATTGCCGGCTCCGACAAGCACGATTCTCATAATCTAATGGCTCAATATTTGGCGATATGTACGTTTTCCCACTTCAGTTTTTCTTCATCCTGAGGCTTGCGCTCTTCCGCCTTATGTCCTACGGCAAGCACACAGAGCACGCACATCTCTTCGGGGATATCCAAGATGCCGCGCAGCACCTCGTCGGCCGAAGTGCCGTCAGACAGTCCCCGGTCGCGCATCTGTACCCAACAAGAGCCCAAGCCCAACTCTTCTGCCTGGTACTGCATGGAGATGGCAGCTATCGAACCGTCTTCTATCCAGCAATCATTCTCCTGAGGATTGCCCAATACCACAATGGCAAGCGGGGCACCCTTGAGCAACTGAGCGCCTGCATCCTTGGCATCGGCTATCTTCTCTATATCCAACCTGTCGTCCACTACGATAAAATGCCACGCACGCCGTGTCTTCGAGGTCGGCGACATGAGCGCGGCCCTGATGATGGTCTTCACCGCTTCGGGGTCCACCTCTTCTGGCGTAAACTTGCGATAACTGCGGCGGACACATACCAAATCCTTAAAATCCATAGTCGTTTATATTTAATGAGCATGCAAAAATACAAAAAAAATCATATTTATCGGCATTTGCAGAAAACTTTTCGTACATTTGCAGAAGACAGGTGCACCACGGCCATGAGAGCAAGTTCTACGGCCATCGGGTTGGCACTGTCTTGGCAACATGACAAGGGTCACTGTACGAATCATCACCAAGAGTGGCGACATGCCCCATTTCACTTGTCGCAACTTCTTTCATAGCACCGAGCTCTTCCAAATCATCGAGAAAACACCGGGGCAACGCCCCTATATGCTGATAGCCGAGGACGGAAGAGGGCGCGTGGTGGCCCACATGTTGGCCTCTATCCGGCGTAGGGGCTCCCTGTTTCCTCCTTATTTCTTTACCCAAGGACGAATATATGGCGAGGGTGAATACACCGACGAAACAGCGAAAGAGGCCATATTCTCCGAATTTCTGGATCGGATTACCCGCTTGTTCAAGCGCAAGCTATGCTTATTTATCGAGTTCAGCAACATCTCGCAGAAGATGTTCGGCTACCGGCAGTTTCGCGACAACCATTATTTTCCCGTACATTGGCAGGAGATACACAATTCGCTCCATTCGCTCCCCCCTGTGGAGCGGTTGCCCGAAAAAACGAGACGCAGAATCGAAAAAGCGACCAAGTGTGGATTGGAAACGAGAGAGATTGCCAACGAAGAAGAACTGAAAGCCTTCTACAAACTGCTCAATGGGTTTTACAGGATGAGAATGCGGCGCATCATCCCCAAAATCGAGCAGTTTAAAGAGCTCTACAAGAGCCACAATGCGCGCATCTTTATCACGCTCTACAAGAACAAGCTGGTGGGTGGATGTGCCTGCGCCTATTCCGAGGGCGACGCTTACCTGTGGTATTTGGCCTCGAAACGCAAGAGCCACCCCACCCTGCACTCCGACACGATGACCGTATGGAAGGCCATTTGCCACGCCTACGAGCATCGGTATGCCCACATCCGTTTTCTCGACGTGGGCCTCCCTTTCAAGGGCAATCCTTTCCGCGACTTTATCCTCAGCTTTGGCGGCAAGCCGGTCGCCAAATACCGTTGGTTCCGCATCTCCATACCGTGGCTCAACAAGTTGCTCTCGTGGTGGTACGCCGAGTAGCAGGTACAACGACAAAGACACGAGGAAGGAAATGGGCTCTGTCGGCAATAATTTACCGACTTTGGCGTTATCCTGATTATGAGACGAATCGTTATCATCCACCTATTACTCGCCGTCGTTGCCTTGACAGCCAGCGCACAGTCCTTCGTGCTGCAAGGTAGGGTTATCGACGAGCACAACAACCCCATAGAACTGGCATCGGTGTCGTGCCTCAAACAGGGAAAGGCTACCGTCACATCATTAAAGGGAAACTACACGCTTACGCTGCAATCTGCTGATTCAGTAGCGGTTAGATTCTCAATGATAGGTTACAAAAGCAAGACCCGCGTACTGCGCAATCCGAAAGGCAGACTCAGTCTCACGGTGGTGCTCTACGGCGACGATACTACGCTCGGCGAGGTACAAGTGGAAGGGCAGCGCATCCAGAGCGGACAGACACAAGAACTGAAGCCCAAGGACATGAAGATGGCACCCACAGCGGCCGGCAACGCGGTGGAAGAACTGATACAGAGCCAAGCCGGTGTGTCGACCCATAGCGAACTCAGTTCCCAATACAATGTCAGGGGTGGCTCGTTCGACGAGAACAGTGTCTACATCAACCATGTCGAGGTCTTCCGTCCCTTCTTGGTGCGCTCCGGACAGCAAGAGGGACTATCTATCATCAATCCCGACATGGTAGAAAGAATCGGCTTCTCCACGGGCGGTTTCGAAGCCAAATACGGAGACAAGATGGCATCGGCCCTCGACATCACCTACAAGCGTCCCAAACGGTTTGAGGCCAATGCCCAGGCCAGCCTGCTCGGCGCCAGCGCATATATAGGGTTTGCCACCAAGAAACTGGCATGGGCCAACGGCATACGCTACAAGACCAACCGATACCTGCTCGGCTCCCTGGAGACCGACGGTGAGTACAAGCCCAACTTTCTCGATTACCAGACTTATCTCAGTTATCGGCCCAACAAGCGCTGGAATATCGATTTCATCGGTAACATTTCCGATAGCCACTACAACTTTTATCCCCAGAATCGTGAAACGGCCTTCGGCACCATGCAGAATGTCATGAACTTCACTGTCTACTTCGATGGGCAGGAGAAAGACCTCTTCCGCACCTATTTCGGCACCCTGTCCATCGGCCATCAGTTCAACGACCGCACCCGCCTGTCGCTCATCGCCTCGGCTTATTCCACCCGGGAACAGGAAACCTACGACATACAGGGGCAATACTGGCTTACGCAGACCGAAACGAGCGAGAATCTGGCCGTGGGCACCTACTTTGAGCACGCCCGAAACTTCCTGAAGGCGCACGTGGAAAGTGCCAAGCTGCTGCTCAACTCGAAACTGAAGGCACACGATGTCGAGGCGGGAATAACCATCAAACGGGAACACATCAAGGAAAACTCGGTGGAGTACGAGATGCGCGATTCGGCCGGTTACAGCATCCCCCACACGGGGCAGGATCTGCAGATGATCTACTCGCTGCGCGCCCGAAACCAGCTCGATGCCACCCGCGTGGAGTCATACCTGCAAGACACGTGGCGGTTTACGTCGGGCAGCGACAGCGCCCAGACCCACTACACGCTGCACTATGGCATCCGCATGAGCCATTGGAACTTTAACCGGGAGACCATCCTGTCTCCACGTCTGTCTATCGGCATCATACCGGCCTACAACGAGAACGTGATGCTACGCTTCGCCACTGGCATCTATTACCAAGCCCCCTTCTACAAGGAACTCCGCGACACCGCCACCACCGGAGGCATAACCGTGGCATCGCTCAACCGCAATATCAAGAGCCAGCGCTCCATCCACTTCATTGCAGGTTACGACTACCGTTTCCGCATACTCAACCGCCCGTTCCGTTTCTCTGCAGAGGCGTACTATAAGATATTACAGAATCTGATTCCCTACTCTGTCAACAATGTCAAGGTGGTGTATTATGGCGACAATGTATGCAGTGGCCATGCCATGGGACTGGATGTGAAACTGTATGGCGAGTTTGTGCCCGGCACCGACTCGTGGCTGTCGCTATCGGTCATGGACACAGGTATGAAACTCAACGGGAAAAACATGCCTCTGCCCACTGACCAGAAATGGGCGGCCAACCTGTTTTTCACAGATTACTTCCCGGGCACCACCAGATGGAAAATGTCGCTCAAGTTGGCTTTCGCCGGAGGGTTGCCGTTCTCCGCCCCTCACAGAGAACTGGAGCGCAACTCGTTTCGCGCCCCTGCCTACAAGCGCGCCGACATCGGCATGAGCTATCGCTTGTTAGACAACGACGACCGCGCCAAACACACGATTTTCAGAAACATCTGGATTGGGGCAGACTGCCTCAACCTGTTCGGAATCAACAATGTGAACAGTTATTACTGGATAACAGACGTGACCAACCAGCAATATGCTGTCCCCAACTTCCTCACCGGGCGTATGGTCAACGCCCGAATCAGGTTCGAGTTTTGACGTTGGCAACCACCCAAGCTGCCTTTTTTCCACCGTACACCATCTGCGATACGGGCGTACGGCAATTGCGATACGACCGTACGGCAATTGGAGTACGGCCGTATCGCAATTGGTGTACGGTGAGCAGATGCGGTCATGGGATTACAGAATGACAACAACAACCTTAATAGAAATGCGTTAATCTTCTCAAATTATTCGTTGTTTACACCGAAAATGTGTAACTTTGCAAAAATTTTGAACACAAGAAATACAAGATCCTATTATGAGTAAACAAGTGGAAAAAATCAAAGAGCTGATCGCTAAACGCGAACAGGCTCGTCTTGGAGGTGGCGAGAAAGCCATCGAAAAGCAGCATGCCCGCGGCAAGTACACCGCCCACGAGCGTATAGACATGCTCTTGGACAAAGGCAGCTTCGAGGAATATGACATGTTCAAACTCCACCGTTGCCACAATTTCGGCATGGACAAGAAGCAGTATTTGGGCGATGGCGTGGTAGCCGGTAGCGGTACCATCGACGGAAGGCTCGTATATGTTTACGCACAAGACTTCACCGTCAACGGAGGCTCTCTCTCCGAGACGATGGCGCAAAAGATATGCAAGGTGATGGATATGGCCATGACGATGGGTGCTCCCGTCATCTGTATGAACGATTCGGGTGGCGCACGTATCCAGGAAGGTATCTGCGCATTGGCCGGCTACGGCGAGATATTCGAGCGCAATATCCTCGCGTCGGGTGTCATCCCGCAGATCAGCGCCATCCTGGGTCCCTGCGCAGGCGGTGCCGTGTACTCACCTGCCCTCACCGATTTCATCATCATGAAGGAGCAGACCAGCTACATGTTCCTTACCGGCCCGAAGGTGGTCAAGACCGTTACAGGCGAGGACATCGATGCCGAGCACTTGGGAGGCGCGAGCGTACATGCCACCAAGAGCGGTGTAACCACGTTTACAGCCAAGACAGAGGAGGAGTGCATGCAGATGATCAAAACACTGCTCTCTTACATCCCGTCCAACAACATGGAGGAGGCTCCCCGCACAGAGTGCAATGACCCCATCGACCGCAAGGAAGACCTGCTCAACGAGATCATTCCGGAGAATCCCAACCAGGCATACGACATGTACAAGGTCATCACGGCCATTACAGACAACGGCGACTTCTTCGAGGTGCAGCCCAAGTTTGCCAAGAACATCATCACAGGTTTTGCCCGCTTCAACGGCCAAAGCGTGGGCATCGTGGGCAACCAGCCTTCAGCCTACGCCGGTGTGCTCGATGTAAACGCATCGCGTAAGGGCGCACGCTTCGTACGCTTCTGCGACGCTTTCAACATCCCCATCGTATCGCTCGTAGACGTGCCCGGATTCCTCCCCGGCACCGGCCAGGAGTTCAATGCCGTCATCCTGCACGGTGCACAGTTGCTCTACGCCTACGGTGAGGCCACTGTACCCAAGATCACCATTACCCTGCGCAAGAGCTACGGCGGCTCGCATATCGTGATGGGCTGCAAGCAGCTCCGTGCCGACCTCAACTTTGCATGGCCCACATCAGAGATTGCCGTGATGGGTGCCAGCGGTGCCGTGGCAGTGCTTTGCGCCCGCGAGGCCAAGGCCAAGAAAGATGCCGGCGAGGATGTACAGGCATTCCTGGCAGAGAAGGAAGAGGAGTACACAGAGATGTTTGCCAACCCCTATCAGGCTGCCCAGTATGGCTATATCGACGATGTGATAGAGCCGCGCAACACCCGTTTCCGCATCTGCCGCGGTCTGGCCCAGTTGGCTACCAAGAAGCAGACGCTTCCGGCCAAGAAACATGGTTGTATGCCGATGTAACAAGAAGGAGGCAATATGGACAAGAATGTATATGCAGCCATCGCAATGGCCATCTACGAGTACAGCGGCAACAATGTACACGACGCAGAGCCGGGCATCATCACTATCCAGCCCCGATGCACACTCTGGAATGCCAAATTCTTAGGTGTAACCCCCAAACCCTAATCCAATAAAAGATGAAAGAATTCAAATATACCATCGATGGCAAGGAGTACAACGTGGCCATCGCATCGATAGACGAGAACAATGTAGCCGACATCACCGTGAACGGTGAGAGCTACAAGGTGCAGCTGGAAAAAGAAGCTGAGCCGGAGAAGAAAAAGGTAGTGCTGGGACAGCCTGTGGCAGCCGAATCAGAGGATGCCGCACCTGCCGCCAACGTGAATACCTCCAACGCCATCAAGGCTCCGCTGCCCGGAACCATCACACAGATCTGTGTAGAGGTGGGCCAAGAGGTGAAAGCCGGCGATACGCTCGTGGTACTTGAGGCCATGAAGATGGCCAACAACATCGAGGCCGAGGCCGACGGCAAGGTGACCGCCATCTGCGTGAAGCAGGGTCAGGCCGTACTCGAAGAAGACGCACTGGTAGTAGTGGAATAAACTGTCCACGACACCGCATACCAAGAAGGGTGATAAGCAACGGGATAAAGCCGCTTGCTTATCACCCTCCTTTCGTATGCAAACAGACGCACAACACATTTCCACCTTATTAATATATACCAGCACCCGACAACGAGAAGAGTGATTGAAAACACTTACAAATTGCATCCTTACCATCCCAACGGCGACAGGGAGCACAGCACATGGAGGCACATAGCCACAGCCGTGTAGGCATGTTGAGTATCAAATCATTATGACCAAAGGGCAAAACCTCTTTTAAAATTACACAATTTATGTTTGCTTTTGTTTGAAATATTGACAAATAGACCGCCCTTTCATTTTTTTTTCGTACCTTTGCAACACAGTGGCAACACTTAACACATAACTTAAAGAAAATATGGCAAAGAAAGTATTGTTCATCAATCAGGAAATCAACCCTTATGTGCCCGAATCAGAGATGTCTGTACTTGGACGGGAGCTCCCACAGAAAGCCCAAGAGGCCGGATTCGAGATTCGCACGTTCATGCCCAAATGGGGTAACATCAACGAGCGCCGCGGACAGTTGCACGAGGTAATCAGGCTTTCCGGGATGAACCTCATCATAGACGACACCGACCACCCGCTTATCATCAAGGTAGCTTCTATTCCAGTATCGCGTATTCAGGTTTATTTCATCGATAATGATGACTATTTCACCAAGCGCCGCATGGCCGAGGACGAGAAGGGCGAGGAGTATACGGATAACGGCGAACGTGCCATCTTCTTTGCCCGTGGTGTGCTGGAGACGGTCAAGAAGCTGCGCTGGACACCAGATTTGGTGGTTTGTCAGGGATGGATGTCGGCGGTGGTACCGTTTTACATGAAGACGGCCTACCACGAAGAGCCGTCGTTTGCCAACTCCAAGGTGGTGGTCTCGCTGCATGACACACAACTGAAAAATACGCTCAGCACCAATTTCAAGAAGTGTCTGGAGTTCCGCACTGCCACTCAGGACCTGCTCAAGCCCTACAACGATGCTTTCGACATCATGGAGCTGGGCAAGTTGGCCATCGACTACAGCGACGGTGTGATTGAGGCTGGCGCACAGGTCAACGCAGAACTCATGCAGTATGCCCGCGACAAGCAATGCCCGATATTAGATTATCCCGGTGACAATTACGCAGCGGCCTACACAGACTTCTTCAACAGCATTCTGTGATTTTTCTCTATATATAGACTAATTAAAGATATGAATATGAAGTATATCGCAGGTCTGATACTGGCCTGCCTCTCGTTTACAGCATGTGACAACACCACAGAGGATATCGGCATCTCCATCACCGACAAGGCAGACAATCTCTTGATTACCACCGATACCTTCACCGTCACCACTCGCTCCATATTGGTAGACTCTGTACTCTCCCGCACATCCACTGCCTATCTGGGAAAAGTGCGCGACCCAGAAACGGGTGCCTATATCACTGGCGACTGCATGATTCAGTTCCACACACTTGAGAATCTCGGATTTCCCGAAAAAGACAGCATCGCCAGTCTTGAAAACGGTATCGTCATCGCCGACTCCGCGGAGATACGTCTGTATCCCACTTCTTATTACGGAGACTCCCTGACCCCTATGAAAATGAGGGTGTATACGAATTAAGCTTTATTCGGTACTTAATTGACAGCAATCAGAAAATCATTCAGATTGATGATGGCTTTGATTT
>SFKY01000097.1 GCA_004554665.1 Bacteroidales bacterium | reverse complement strand
GTTTTATGCAAAAGCAAAGATAACAAAAAGGGCTGCTACCTCGGGAGAAGTGTCAGCCCTAAATTTGTATCTTCATCAAAAGTTTAGCGGACAGTAATATAAAATTACATAGATGTCTTGGAGAGATAGCAGAATGGGGGGAAGCAGCGTGTTACACACGACGGCTTCCGGCAACATACGGAGCGCATGCTGCCAGTAGGCAAGTGGGGAAAACCTTAAAAGTATAGAAATTCTGCATACCGCCTGCAAAGGTACTGCTTATTATTGGAACAGCATGGCAAATAAAGTAGTTTAAGCAGATGTTAACGGTTTGTTAGGCTTTATGCTCAGCCTTGAATAATCTATTATAATTCAAATCATCTTTTGGCTTGTTTTTCTTAGAAAACAAATGATTGTGTGTTTAGTAGTCCCTTTGGCAATACAAAAGGTGCCATAGAACGGGCTGCTATTACACAAAAGAAGCAGCTACGGTTACCGTAACTGCTTCTCGATGTTGATGTAGCGGGGGTGGGACCCGAACCCACGACCTCCGGATTATGAATCCGACGCTCTAACCAGCTGAGCTATCCCGCCATCATTGTTTGTTTGCGGATGCAAAGGTAATACTTTTTTTTGGTTGGCCAAAATTTTTGGCACTTTTCTTCACGATTATCTGCATTTTGTGGTTCCCTGAGAGGTGAAAGGCGGTTGTCAAGGGGTGTTTTAGGAGGCTGTGGGGAGGGGCATAGGTGACAATGGGAATCGTAAATGCGGCATTTAGCCCACCTAAACGCCACCTTTACGGTGCCTAAATGCGGCATATAGGTTCGACAAACGGGGCTTCTGTTTGTGGCGGACCTGCGGTGGGAGGGAGCGGTGACGAAAATGAAATGAAAAAAATGGATAAAATAGGTGGAATGTGATATTTTTGTGCTAATTTTGCAGCCAAAGATACGCGCATGCGTAGCAATGATACGAAACATGTTTCGAGTAAAGAAATTAGATATCTTCATACTTAGGCAGTTCAGCCTTCTCTTTGCGGGCACATTCTTCATCAGTCTCTTCGTGCTGATGATGCAGTTTCTGTGGAGATTTGTCGACGAACTGATAGGTAAGGGCTTGACGCTCGACGTGCTGGGCCAGTTTTTCTGGTACATGGCGCTGATGTTTGTGCCCCAAGCCCTGCCGCTGGCGCTTCTCCTGTCGTCGCTCATCACGTTTGGTAACCTCGGTGAGAGCAGCGAGCTCACCGCTATCCGCGCGGCCGGCATCTCGCTCATGCAGACCTTCAGGTCGCTCATTGTATGCTCGGTGCTGGTGATGGGTGTGTCGTTTGTCTTCCAAAACAATATCGGTCCGAAGGCCAACCAGAAGTTGGCGCAGCTGCTCGTGTCGATGAAGCAGAAGAGCCCGGAACTGGAGATACCGGAAGGCATCTTCTACAGCGGAATCCCCAACTGCAACCTGTATGTGCAGAAAAAAGACATGAAGACCGGCAAGCTGTATGGCATCATGATCTACCGCATGACGGCCAGCTACGAGGACCAGGCCATCATCCTGGCCGACTCGGGCATGCTGCAGTCTACTGCTGAGAAGAAGCACCTGCTGCTCACGTTGTGGAGCGGCGAATGGTTCGAGAACATGCAGCAGCAGAGTTTCGGCAACAATGCTTCGGTGCCTTACCGTAGGGAGACGTTTACTGCCAAGCGCATCGTGCTCGATTTTGACGGCGACTTTAACCTGATGGACGCCTCCAACCTTTCCAACAATGCGCGTGGAAAGAGTCTGGCGGAGCTGCGGAGGGATATCGACTCGCTCAACCAGCATTACGACACGCTGGCGCAAGACTATCTGCGCTATGCCCGCATGTCGTATTACCAGCAAGACAGCGTGACCCCCGCCGGTGCCAAGCAGGCCGCTGCGCTCATAGCCAAGGGCAAGACCCAGGTGGACAGCGTGTATGCGAAGCTGACGGCACCGGAAAAGCGCGATGTGGTGAACAATGCGCTCGCTACCGTGCAGACAGCCACGAGCGATCTGGAGTTTAAGCAACTCATTACTGCCGATGCCGATGTGCTGATACGCCGTCATGAGATTGAGGCGATAGACAAGTTTCTGGTGGCGCTGTCGTGTCTGGTCTTCTTCTTTATCGGCGCACCGCTTGGTACCATCATCCGCAAGGGAGGACTGGGCATCCCCGTCATCGTGTCGGTGCTCGTGTACATTATATATTATATATTGGAGAATACGGGCAGCCGTATGGCGCGCGGCGGCATGTGGGCGATGTGGTTTGGCAAGGGACTCTCGCCGGCCGTGCTGATACCTACCGCCATCTTCTTCACCTACAAGGCCAACAACGACTCGATGGTGTTCAACCTCGAACTGTGGCGCGACTTGGCCATGAAGGCCTTGGGACTGAGGGTGAAGCGCCATGTCTTCCGCAAGGAGGTGGTGATCGACACGCCCGAGTATGCGGCCGATGCCGAGAAGTTGCGCGCCATCAACGCCGAGATACTCGAGTATTCGAGAGAGCACAACCTGAAGTCGGCCCCCAATGTGATACGGGTGTTCTTCCGATACAAGCCCGACCACGAGATAGAGCGCATCAGCGAGCGGTTGGAGGCCATCATCGAAGACCTGTCTAACACGCGCGACAAGGTGATACTCAATGCTCTCAACAGTTATCCGTATCTGGCGGTCAAGGCGCACACGCGCCCCTTTGAGCACCGGTGGCTCAATGTGATAGCCGGCCTGTTTGTCCCGGTGGGTGCATTTATCTATCTGCGCATGTGGATATTCCGCTTGCGGCTGCTGCGCGACCTGCGCACTATCAGACAGACTAACTCGAATGTGATTTCGCGGATAGAGGCCATCGTGTAGACCTCGCACATGTCTAATCTAAGCAACTATACATATTTATATATATGGGAGATTTCAAACTGAGCAGTATCGAAGAAGCAATCAGCGACTTTAAGGAAGGAAAGTTTGTCATTGTGGTCGATGACGAAGACCGCGAGAACGAGGGCGACCTCATCATCGCGGCCGAGAAGATAACGGCCGAGAAAGTGAACTTCATGCTCAAGCATGCGAGGGGTGTACTCTGTGCCCCTATCACCATCAGCAGGTGCTTGGAGCTTGAGTTGCCCCATCAGGTGGCCGACAACACCTCGATGTTGGGAACCCCCTTTACCGTGACCATCGACAAGCTGGAGGGATGTACCACGGGTGTCTCCGCGCACGACCGTGCCGAGACCATCCGGGCATTGGCCGATCCTGCATCGACACCCCAGACCTTTGGCCGTCCAGGACATATCAATCCACTCTATGCCCAGGATAACGGTGTGCTGCGCCGTAGCGGCCATACCGAGGCTGCCGTGGACCTGTGCAAGTTGGCCGGTCTCTATCCTGCCGGTGCGCTGATGGAGATCATGAACGAGGACGGCACGATGGCGCGCATGCCTGAGCTGCAGGTGCTGGCTGCCGAGTGGGGATTGAAAATCATCACCATCAAGGACCTGATAGCCTATCGTCTGCGTAGGGAGTCAATCATCGAGGTGGGAGACGAGGTGGACATGCCCACCGACTACGGACACTTCCGCCTGATACCCTTCCGCCAGCAGAGCAACGGACTGGAGCACATGGCGCTGGTCAAGGGCGAATGGGCCGAAGACGAACCCGTGCTGGTGAGGGTGCACTCGTCGTGTGCTACCGGCGACATCCTGGGCAGCAAGCGTTGCGACTGTGGGGAGCAGTTGCACAAGGCCATGCAGATGATAGACCGCGAGGGCAAGGGCGTTATCGTCTACATGCAGCAAGAGGGACGGGGTATCGGTCTGATGAACAAGATTGCCGCCTACAAACTGCAGGAAGAGGGGTATGACACGGTGGATGCCAACGTGCATCTGGGATTCAAGCCCGACGAGCGCGATTATGGCTGCGGTGCCCAGATGCTCCGCCATCTTCATGTGCACAAGATGAGGCTGCTGACCAACAATCCGGTGAAGCGCGTGGGACTGGAGGCCTATGGGTTGGAAATCGTGGAGAATGTGCCCATTGAGATTACTCCCAATCCCTATAATGAGCGCTATCTTAAGACCAAGCGCGACCGCATGGGACACATGCTCCATCTGGGGTGATGTGTCAGATGCGTTAAAAAATCGACCTTCTGCTTATTTTAAGGCGCTTTTTCTTTCGTTTAAAGAATAAAATGTTTATTTTTGCAGTATATAAAAGGAACTGTTAAAAGATTATAGATATGGGTCAACTTTCAGATAGAATCAATCGTCTGGCACCATCTGCCACGCTGGCGATGTCGCAGAAGAGCGGCGAGATGAAAGCGCAAGGCGTGGATGTCATTAACTTGAGTGTGGGCGAGCCCGATTTCAACACGCCCGAGCCTATTAAGGAGGCTGCCAAGAAAGCCATCGACGACAACTATTCCAGATATTCGCCCGTGCCCGGTTATGCCGGGTTGCGTGAGGCCATCTCCCGGAAACTGAAAAATGAGAACGGGCTGACGTACGGCATCCATGAGATTCTGGTCTCCAATGGTGCCAAGCAGAGCGTATGCAACACGGTGATGGCACTGGTGAATGGCGGCGACGAGGTCATCATCCCCGCTCCCTATTGGGTGAGCTATCCGCAGATGGTCAAGTTGGCCGGCGGCACACCTGTCATTGTAGAGGCGGGATTTGAGCAGGACTTCAAGATGACGGCCGAGCAGTTGGAGCAGGCCATCACCCCGAAGACACGCATGCTTATCCTCTGCTCACCGAGCAATCCTACGGGTAGCGTCTATTCCAAGGAGGAGCTGCGTGCCCTCGCAGAGGTGATTCTGCGCCACGAAGATGTGTATGTATTGGCCGATGAAATCTACGAACACATCAATTATACAGGCGCTCACCAGAGTATCGCACAGTTTGAGGGCATGCGCGAGCGTACCATCATTGTCAATGGCGTGTCCAAGGCTTATGCCATGACCGGGTGGCGTATCGGCTATATCGCCGCACCCGAGTGGATAGTCAAGGGATGCAACAAACTGCAGGGCCAGTACACCAGCGGCCCGTCTTCGGTGAGCCAGAAAGCGGCAGAGGCAGCCTATACCATCGACCAAAGTTGTGTGGAGGAGATGCGTCTGGCCTTTGAGCGTCGTAGGAATCTGATAGTCGAGTTGGCACGCGACATCCCGGGTCTTGAGGTGAACGAGCCGCAGGGAGCCTTCTACCTGTTTCCCAAGTGCAGCAGTTTCTATGGCAAGACCGATGGCGTGCGTACCATTGCCACGTCGTCAGACTTGGCCATGTATCTGCTCGAAGAGGCTCATGTGGCCACTGTGGGAGGCGATGCCTTCGGCGATCCGGAGTGTTTCCGCATGAGTTATGCCACGAGCGATGACAACATCCGCGAGGCGATGAGACGTATCAAATGTGCTTTGGGAAAACTCCGATAATGCCTTTTGTTGACAGAAGTGAAAATTATTGGTGTTAAAACTCCTTAATTAGGTTTTTTCTAACCCATAAATTGTTATATTTGCATACAGAATAGCATTGAATACACAAAGCTACAATCAGTAATAATTTAACTTTTAGACGGATTTAAACATTTTTTTTATTAATAACTAATTTAATTGTAAAATTTATGGCAACTACACAAAAAACAGCAAGCCCCAAGAAGAAGGGCTTTCAGGGAGTAAGAGATGCAATTTGGATCATCGTTGTATGTTTCGGTTTGGCAGTAGCTTTCTATGAGCTCTTCCTCGGAAATGGCGCTAACTTCCACGGCGGCGACAACAGCGGTGAGCCTGCTAACCTTTTGGGTACTATCTACAAAGGTGGTATCGTCGTTCCTGTGATCTTTACCCTGTTGTTTACTGTTATCTCTCTCGGTGTTGAGCGTTACCTCGCTCTGCGCTCTGCTTTCGGTAAGATGCCTTTGGCTAAGTTCACTGCTCAGGTGAAGGCTGCCGTTAGAAAGGGTGATTTCGCCGAGGCTCACAAGCTCTGCGACAAGATGCAGGGTTCTGTAGCTAACGTGGTATCTGCTTCTCTCTCAACCTATGAGGAAATGGAGAAGACTACCGGTATCAAGAAGAGCCAGAAGGTGGCTAAGATCCAGCAGGCTCACGAGGAGGCTACTCAGCTTGAGATGCCTACTCTCCAGATGAACCTTCCTATCGTGGCTACCATCGTTACCCTCGGTACTTTGACCGCCTTGTTCGGAACCGTTGTGGGTATGATCCGTTCATTCGCCGCTTTGGCTGCTGGTGGTGGTGCTGACTCTCAGGCACTTTCTACTGGTATTTCCGAGGCCTTGGTTAACACAGCATCAGGTATTTTGACATCTTGGTTTGCTGTAGTCATCTATAACTTCTTTACAAACAAGATCGACAAGCTGACCTACGCTCTCGACGAAGTTGGTTACACTATTGCACAGACATACGAAGCCAACCACGGAGAAGAGGCTTAATTTTTGCTAACCCTTTAAAAACTTATCGCTATGGGTAAAGTAAAAATTAAGAAGAACGACGTCTGGATCGACATGACTCCTATGTCGGACGTGATGGTGCTCTTGCTGACATTCTTCATGTTGACATCAACATTCGTGAAGAATGACCCA
>SFKY01000027.1 GCA_004554665.1 Bacteroidales bacterium | reverse complement strand
CAACACCCATGCAGCATCTATGATGACACCCAAAAAGACGAACATGATCATAATCATCTTTCTGGACATTCCAGATGCTTGGTAAGGCATCTTGGCTGATTTTATCACAGTAAAAGCAGGAGTGCGTTCCTGTATTTTCGCCTTGGCAGATTGCATTAAAACCGCCATTTGGTTCATCAAAGAGAATGCCGTCTGCATTTCATTCTCAAGCTCATCACGTTTTGCTATGTACTTTTCGAGCATTACTCCTTGATTGGCGTCGCAGAAACTTGCATATGTGCTCTGTGCTTTCTGGTACTTTGCCTTTGATTCATAATACAATTTGTTGTAATAATCAAAGTCTAAACGCGCTTTTTTTGTGCGATATGTCGTAATATAGTTTTGCAGCCTTTGTTGTAGGGTGTCAACCATGATAGCAGCCACCAATGGGTCTTGGTCTGTAACAGACAGTGTTATCACGCTGGTCTTCTTGTCAACCAAACAGCCGATGTTTCCGGATATGGCTTTGCACATTTTTTCATCCAATCTTGAAATCTTAAAAGGATCCGCAACTCCACTGCCTTTAGCTATCTGTTCTTTGGGTTTCATAAGTTCATTAAGCCACATTTTAGGATACTGCCAAAAAGGAATGCTTGTATCTTTTTTCAAATGGTCTGAATATGTACGTAACAGATTATCGTCTTTCAGTCTCACGGGAACAGTAAATAACGTCATTATGAAATCGTTTGATGTCAATATCTCTGGATATATCTCTGGATATATGGCATCTATATTCTTGCTTGTGTTCCCTAAATTTATACCAAAAGATGATGCTATCTCTGCCAGATTATTAGACAGCCCCATGCCACCAGCAGACAGTTCTGGTACTAAAACAACATCTGCACTATATACTTTTGGCGTTGCAAAGGCAATAATCAAGCCTGCCACTATTCCTGCAGCTATGGATATTGCAAGCAGCTTGCGTTCCTTTAGTACTGTTTTTACTGCAGCTATTAAATCTATTTCTTTAGTTTTTTCCATTTTTTACAACTTATGATTCCTTTTACTTCACCAAATTAGCAATAGTTGCAATCATGGTGGCGAGGGAGGCCACGCTGGTTCCTATTCCAAGCCACTGGCTTATTGTTGAGGCATCGCGTTTGGGCTTGCTGGGCACCACAATCTCGCAGCCGGGCTGTACCTTGGCGTTGTGAGCCACTCGTGCCACGGTGCCGTTCATGTAGATGATGATGGTGCGGCTCTTTTTGGCGCGGCTGCCGAAACCACCGGCTTGGTCGATGTAGTATCCGGCTCGCTTGCCGCGCTCATAGGCTACGGTGTTGGGATACATCACATCGCCGCTTATCTTCACCGTGCCGTCATATTCGGGGATGATGATACGGTCGCCCTCACGCAGTACCAGGTCGGCATCGCCCCCGGGGTGTTTCATGGCTTCTGTCAATTCTATACCCACGGGATAGCTGTCTGACAGTTGCAAGAGGGCTGCGTTGAGCGAGTCGCGGTTGCCGCCCTGTACGGCGAGCATGCGCGTCACGGTCTGTATCTTGGCTTTCTCGGCCTCGGTGGTGCGGCGTATCAGTCGTGCGCCGGCTGTATAGGCCAAGTCTGTCACGCCACCCGCCTTTTTGATGACATCGCTGAGCCGTTCGTTTTTCTTCGCCAGCGTATAGGTGCCGGCAAACATCGCCTGTCCCTCCACATACACATTCTGTGGCGTGTAGAATCCCGGGCTCCGGCGCACATACACCTCATCGTAAGGCATGAGCTTGAAGCCGGGCTGGCCGTCGATGACAAACCCCTCTTTCAGGGCGAAGCTATAGGTGCGCGAGATGATGCTGTCTGTGGTGGTGGCTTGGGGGTTGACGATGCGTCGTGCCACGTCCACTTTCACCGTAGAGGCTTGGTCTTTCAGACCTCCCGCCTGCAGGATAAAGTCCTCAATGGTCTCATTGTCAGCATATTGGTAGATTCCCGGATAGTGCACCTCGCCATGTATGGTAAGCGTCTGCTGTTGCATCAGCGCCTGTTTGGTGGGGATGAAGAGCACATCGTTTTTCTTCAGCGGTATGTCAGCCACCGTACCGTTCATGATACCGTCTATATCCACCGGAATCACCTCGAGCGTGCGGTCCTCCTTCATGCGGTGCATCACGGCATGGGCGGTAAAAGCCTCTTCTGTTACCCCCTCTGCCTGTTCTATCAGGGTGCGGACGCTGTTGATTTCGCCGCCTACCTGATATTTGCCGGGACGGAAAATGGCTCCTTTGACCTCGACCATATTTTCATAGCGGTTGAGGATGGAGTCTACCGTTACCGAGTCGCCATCGGCGATACTGAACGAACTCATGTCAAACTCACCCACGTTGTGGACCGAGTATTCCCGTCCTGTCTTGCGGATGATTCGTACAGACTTGGTGTAGGCATCGCCGGCAAATCCGCCTGCGTACTTGATAAGCGTGCCCACACTCTCGTTGCGTTTCATCTCGTAAAACATGGGGCGCTTTACTTTTCCCGACAGGTTGACGAGACAGTCGTACGGACCCACCACGATCACGTCGTTGTCGGTGAGATGGATATTGCTGGCCTTGCCGTTGAGGATGTAGTCGTAGACATCGACAGTAGCGATGAGGCGATTGTCGCGAAACACCTTGATATTACGCAGCGTACCGATGTCGTTGGGGCCTCCGGCCATGTAGAGGGCGTTGAAGACGGTGGCAAATGCCGATAGGGTGTAGGTGCCGGGCAGTTTTACCTCGCCCATCACATTGACCATGATGGTCTTGGTCTGCCCCAGTGTGAGCCTTACCTTCGAACTGGTGTAGCGTGCGCCCAGTGTGGTGCGTAGCCGGGCGTTGGCCTGTGCCACCGTGAGTCCGCTTACCTGTATGGGGCCAAATCCCTCGATGGTCACGTCGCCATCGGGTGATACCGTGGCGGTTACCGATTTCTGCGAGGCTCCGTAGACATCGATGATGACCGCATCGCCCGGGCCGAGCCGGTAGTTTTGCGGAGTGGCGATGTTCATGTTGGGCTCAAAGGTGAGCAGCTTGTTGTTGAAGATGTCGCGTCCGAAGACCTTCCTGCTGTTTTTCTCGGCCAGCAGTTGGCGCACCAGTGCGGCGGTGTCTGTGGGCAACATCATGCCCAGTTCTTCCTGAAAGGCAGCGAATCCGGCCTCGTCTGGCGTAAAGGTATGCGTGTATGCCTCGTTGGAACTACGTACCATGTTGGTCGAGCGCGTCTGCTCGTTTCCTTTTTTCTCGCCGTTGGCCTGGCGCATGCGGTTCTCGGCACTGCTTACGGCTTGGTCGGCCACCACGCCCAGTCCTTTCTGGTTGATTTGGCGCTCGTAGCGCTGTCTTACCCGTCGTATCTGACTGATGTCCACGCCTTTCTGCATGAGTTTGGTCACAATCTGCGCTTGCGAAGTGCCGGCTGCATGCTCTTTAGTCACAAACTGTATCACCTGCTCATCGCTCATACTTTGAGCCATGAGAGCTGTGGGTATCAGCGCGGCCAGCGCCAATAAGATAAGGTATCTTCTCATTTCCTTGTATATTAGAATCTTACGCCACCCAGCATGCGGGCGGCGGTCTTGATGATAATCTTGCAGTCGAGCCAGAGCGAGCGGTGCTCCAGATAGTAAAGATCCATGTGCAAACGGCGCAACATCTTCTCCATGGTGTCGGTATATCCGTTGTACAGCGTGGCCTCTGAGGTGAGGCCGGGCCGCATCTGGTAGATGAGGCTGTACCGGGAATCCTTCTCCATGATCTTGTCTATATAGTATTGTCGTTCGGGTCTCGGACCCACTAACGACATGTCGCCCCGAAGCACATTCCACATCTGTGGCAGTTCATCCAGATGATGGCCACGCAGAAAACGCTCCAGCTTGGTTGAGCAGCTCTCGTTGGTGTTGGCGATGAGCTGTGGCCCATCCTCTTCGGCTTCGCTGCTTAGCGTTCGGAACTTGTAGATGGTAAAAGGCTTACCTCCCAGTCCGATGCGGCTTTGGCGAAAGATGACAGGGCCGTTTCTCTGTATCTTCAGCGATAGGGCTATCAACACCAATAGGGGCGATAGTAGAAGCAATCCCATCAGAGCACATACGATATCCATAAGTCTCTTGGTTGCCAAGGCTGTCTTGCCCATGCCGTCCGTACATTGTCGGTGTTGTACCATTTATCGTCAAGTTACATTATTATAAACTCTGTTTTTGTGATTTTGTTGCCATCGGGAGCAAAATTATTCGCTTTTTCCCTGCTTTTGATGGAAAATGGTGGTCGATGGTTCGGATGGGTGCCCAGTTTTGCCCTCCTCGCGGTGCATGCCGTCATTCCATCCCCCCTGCGGACACACCAAGGTATGTCCCTACTACCCACCACTACATTTGTAATCGAAACATCAATCCAAAGTGTAGAGACATACCTTGGTGTGTCCGCTGCCATAGGGTGAGGGTACTGGTTGTTTGTGTTGTCACAGTTGTCGTTAAATGATAATTCGCCGAACAGCCCCAATTTGCAGCTCCACTCGCTTTTTTTCGTTAAAAACTTTGGCTGTTTCAGGGATAATCTCTATCTTTGCGACCGCAAACATGCTATGGGCTTGACTGGATTTGACGGCGGCTGAGGTGGTATGTAAGCACGCGGAGCCTCGTTGGCTTGCTCCTAAAACTAAGCGATCGACAAATTAATTGGCGAAAACAATTACGCTCTCGCTGCCTAATCGAAGCATAGTAGATTACTGGCTTTATCCCGTCACCAGGTGATGGGACGAGACATCGCTCAAGGGCTCTTTTTCCGAAACTCCTTGGTGTAGCGGTGCAGTTACGTCGGAAATAGTCTTCAGGAGGCCTCGGTCCGAAGATGAAACTCTTAGAGGATAAGGTATTGGTTGGTGGTCCAGGTCTTGCCAATACACGAAAACCAAAGGCTGGAATAAGCGTGTAGAAAGCATATGGTCTAACCGTGCGGACGAGGGTTCGAATCCCTCCAGGTCCACAAGAGCGGCCGGATAGCTGACGAGTGTCGGTTGTCCGGCCGCTTGCGGTTGTCCTCACTACTGACCAACAATAGCCCTCCGGGCTGATGCATGCCTTGCTCCTGCTTTTCCCCTCGCTCCCCATCCCTTTTTGACATATCTCGGTATGTGTGCATATAGGGAACTGTACACAAAAAAAGCATCCTCGCAAACTCATTGCTTGTTTGAGTGTTGCGAGGATGCTTGTTGGGGTGGCAGATGGGACTCGAACCCACGACATTCAGAACCACAATCTGACGCTCTAACCAACTGAACTACAGCCACCGTGTTAGCGCTTAATGTTTCAAAGCGATTGCAAAGGTAAGGATTTAATTTGAATTGTACAAATTTTCCGGCCTTTATTTTTGATTTTTTCTCTTTGAAGCATCAAAAATCCACCCACTGCATGGAGCAAGTGGGTGGATCTTGTGTATTACTTCGCCGGAGTGGCTGGTGCCTCGGGAGCCTTGGCAGGAGCTGCCTGGTCTGCGGCCTTTGCCGGTTTGCTGGCACCGAAGCCCTGTGTATTCACGGGGTTGGTGGTTTCGGTCTGTGTGGCGCTCTGCTCCAGCACGCTCTGCTCGGTAGCGGCGGTGGGGGCAGTGTAAGCGCAGATGACGCTGATGATGACCATAGCGGCGGCCAGTCCCCATGTAATCTTTTCTACGATGTCGGTAGTCTTGCGGACACCCATAATCTGATTGGAAGAAGAAAACTGTGACGAGAGGCCTCCTCCCTTTGACTCCTGGATGAGTACGATGAAAATCATCAGGATCGATACCAGCACAATCAGTGCTACAAATAATGTGTAAATCATCTTGTTTTAAGTTTGTTATTTATTTCTATTCTTTTTCTTGTCCATTGCTTTTAATGCTGCGATGCGCTGTTTCCTGCCCTGCTGTTGAGTATCAGTTTCTCAAGAAAACGCATTTGGTCTGCAAAGTAAACATTTTTTTTCGGATAATTCAAATTTAAACGCTTAATTATTTCCAAAGCCTTCTCAAATCGGCCTTGTTGGATGTAAATCCGCGCCAAAGTCTCGGTAAAAAAGCCTTCGTTGCCATCGGAAGCGCTGTCGGCCGTGTCTTCTATCTCGGGCGTGTATTCGGGGGTGTCCTTGAGTTCTATCTTGCCGTTGTCGTTGTAGATGAAGTTGTCTATCAGTGCCTGCCCCTTCATCTGTGGGGTGTCGTGTGTCGCCTGCTCGTCCTCGCTTTCGCTCTCCAGCAAGAAACTTACATAGTCTATGGCCGCATCTGCGGGTGTCGGCTTGCGCTTCTTCTTCTCCTTGGGTTCCTCGTCGGCGGGGATGGAGTCGAGAAAGTTGTCTATCAGCGAGAGGGTGCGGTCTGCCTGATGGGTGGCCGCACTGTCCTGAGCCTTGGTCCCCGCTTTTCTTAGCTTGTAATGGGCGGCTTCCACAAGGTTGAAAATTACCTTCCGGTCGGTGAGGTAGACGGCAGCCTTGCGGAGCTCCTCGTCAAACGAGGGGTCGTGCAACACATAGAGATTCTGGAGCATGAGCAGCCGGGCAGTCTGGTAGTAGGGATAGAGCGCAACGAGACTGCGGAGATCGTACAGGGTCTCCTTGTCCATCGTCTCGGGATGTTTGATCAGTTGCGCTAAATCCATTTCTGTTTCCTGATTACCAGTTGGCTACTGTGGCATTGAATATCTGGTCCACGAGATCGTCTATGATCTGGGTGACCAGTTCCTCTTGTACTGCGTTCAGACTCTGTGTGGTCTCGTATGTCTGCGAGGCGGTAAACTGCCGCTCAAAGTCTTCTTTGTGGTTCACGTTGTTGGTATAACGCACATTCACCGTAATAGACAGCTCGGTCTGTGCGGAGTAGCCTTCGCTCGACACCGACTTGTTGCGCTGGGTGTATTGCGTGATTTCGCCTTCTATCTTGATGTCGCCGTTGCGCTTTACCTGTACCAGACGGGTATGGTTGGCATACTGGTCTTTCAGTGCGTTGTTGAACATCGGTGCCATCGGTCCCCATACATAACTGCTTCGGATAGGGAAGTCATTGATCTGTATCGTCTTCGTCTTGCTGTAGTCGATGCTGGCTCCGTTGAAAGAGTAGCTTACCGAACAGCCGTTGGCGACCACGAGCACGAGGGCGAAAGCCATGAACATGGCATAGACATAACGTGTCTTTTTCATCTTGTTGCCTTGTATCCTTTGGTTTATGGGTTGCTGTTCTTGTTTTTCCCGTCCAGACCGTACTGCTTGATGCGCCGGTACAGGGTGCGATCCGATATGCCGAGCGCGCTGGCGGCCTTCTTGCGGTTGCCGTTGGCTCTTTCGAGCGCTTTGGTCACCATCTGTTTGCTCAGTTTCTGTATGTTCAGGTCTTCACTGGTGTCGGCCTTTATCTCTTCGGCGATGGCTTCTTCGGCCTGCGGACGTAGGGTGGCCGGCATGGCCGATGTGGAGATGGGGGCAAACGAAGCCTGATAACTCCGCGCTGCGTCCTGTCGTTGGGTGTCGTCTATCTGCTTCCGCAGCGAGTTCATCTGTCTTCTGAGGTCAGAGACATTGCTGCGCAGTTCGTACAACACCTTATATAGTAGTTCCCTTTCGCTCTCATACGAGTGTCCGCCGGCAGGCGTGATGGTGGCCAGTTCGGTGCTCTCCTGGTCGCGTGGTATGAAATGGCTGAGTGTCTCGGCCGAGATTTCCCGTTCTTGGCTCAGGATAGACATCTGCTCGGTGATGTTCTTCAGCTGTCGCACATTGCCCGGCCACTTGTAGCTGAGCAGCATGTGCTTGGCATCGTCCGAGAGCGTGATTTTCGGGAGCCGGTACCGCTCCGCCGTCTGCATGGCAAAGAGGCGGAAGAGCAGCAGTATGTCTTCCCCGCGGTCGCGCAGGGCGGGCATCTGTATGGGGATGGTGTTGAGCCTGTAATACAAATCCTCGCGGAAGCGGCCTTCGGAGATGGCCTTGCGCATGTTGACATTGGTGGCAGCCACGATCCGCACATTGGTCTTCATGATTTGCTGTCCACCCACACGTATGTATTCGCCCGTTTCCAACACCCTCAGCAGGCGTGCTTGGGTGGCGATGGGCAGTTCGCCCACCTCGTCCAGGAAGATGGTGCCGTTGTTGGCCGTGCCAAAATAGCCTTCGCTCTCTCCGATGGCACCCGTAAACGAGCCCTTCTCATGACCGAAGAGTTCGCTGTCTATCGTTCCCTCGGGGATGGAGCCGCAGTTGATGGCAAAATACTTCTCGCGGCGTCGTGGCGAATTGTCGTGAATCACACGCGGGATGATTTCTTTTCCCACGCCGCTTTCGCCGATGATCAGCACCGAAAGGTCGGTTGGTGCAACCTGTAAGGCCACATCAAGGGCGCGGTTCAGTCCGTCGCTGTTGCCGACGATATTGTACCGCTGCTTTATTTTTTGCAGTTCAGACGTGTTCATTGGGTGACAAAATTACACAATTTATTCCATATAACTGCAATTCTGGCGGTTTTTTATGTTTTTTTTCCTGTCTATCTTGATGAGTGCCAGCCCGATACCCGTCCAGACCAGTTCGCGGAGGCGGATGATGAGTGCCACGAAGATGCCTGTGCTGGCTGTCAGCCCCAACCCCGTGGCCGACAGGAGGAAGCCGCCCTCACGGCCACCCAGTTGGAGCGGCAGGAAAAACAGGAGGTTGGCAAATAGCGAGGTGAAGGCCAGGATCAGGATGCAGGCGATATAGTCGGCCGACGGCATGAGTACCAGCAAGACAAAATAGATCTCGAGCGCCGAGCACACACGGCAGGCTATCTCGAGCGCCACAGCCAGTCTGAAGGTCCGTCTGTTCTGTCGGTGCAGCGCGGCAATTTGCCGGTCGATGGTGTCCAGCTGCTCCTTGTGCCGTTCCACAAAGGTTGTGGCGTGCCGTCTGACGAGTGGGATATGCCGCATGAGGTTTAGGATGCGGCGGGCCAGTCCGTGCTTGTAGCCGGAGAGAAAAAACCACAGTCCGAGCGCACAAAACAGGGTGGCTGCGGTGAGCAGCAGGCCCATGCCGAGGTCGATGGGGCGGGTGAGAAGATACAGCGCGATGGAGAGCAGCCAGAAACAGAAGTGGCTGAAGATGTGGGTCATGGCATAGAGGATGACCGACGACGATGCCCTTGCCGCCCCTATGCGCGGCGAGAGCTCCATGATGCGGTAAGGCTCGCCGCCCATCAGTCCGCCGGGAGTGGCATAGTTGAGGGCAAAGCCCGACACGGTGAGCTTGTAGAGCCATCCGAATCCCACATTGCCCCGGTGCCCCTCCTGACTGTTGATGATGGCGTACCATGCACCGGTATTGAACAGGTACAGGAATCCCCACAGCCCGACAATGGCGAAAAACCAGTAGCCTGCATGGCGCAGTCCGCTCCACACTTCGGCAAAATCGAGCTGTGAGACCATGATGCCCAGCACGGTGACACCAAACAAGAAGAAGCCGTTCTGGTAATTCAGTTTCATGCCCTGCCTCCTTTCGTGCCGTGTGCCTGCCGGGCGTAGGGTGCCGGCAGCATCACTGCTTCTTCTCCTTGTTCACGTTCTCGTGTTTCTTCGGAATCGAGAAGCGCACCTTCTCGCTCTCGTCCTTCTTCTCGTGATAGAGTTTGGGCAGCGGGTTGGCCAGTGGCTCGTCATAGGTGTCGCGGTTGCGCAGCACGTCCATCGCCAGATAGATGGCTTGGCGCAGCGGATTCTCGTCGGCCACGTTTTTGCCCACGATATCGTAAGAGGCACCCTGTATGGGCGAGGTGCAGACGATGGGCAGTCCCGACACCATCTCGATGCCATCGGTGGGGGTGACGGCCATAAACGGCGCGATGCCCTGGTCGTGGTACATGGCCAGGATGCCGTCGAAGTGTCCGTACAGGCGGCGGGCAAAGAAATCGTCTGACGTATAGGGGCCGAAAGCGTTGATATGCTTGTCGATAGACTCCTCGATGGTGGGGATGATGATCTCCTTCTCCTCTGTCCCGATGGTGGGGTTGAGCGAGAGCACGGCGATACGCGGGTTGGAGATGCGGAAGTCGCGCTTCAGCGTCTGGGCAAAGGTGCTGATGCGGTCGGCCAGACGCTCTTTGGTAATCTTGGGTACGATATCCTTCACGGCCACGTTGTCGGTCACCAGGCCTACGCGGAGCGTGTCGTTGAGCAGGATGGTCATGGCCTCCCTGCCCTCGGCGAAACATTCCTCGATATAGCTCGTCTGTCCTGTGAACGTGATGCCCTCGCTCTTGATGTTGGCCGTATGGATGGGGGCTGTCACCAGCACATCAAACTGGCCGTCGCGGTAATCCACGATGGCGCGGTCGAGCGCCTTGAGGGCAGCCATGCCGGCTTCCTCGCTGGGCTGGCCCAGTTCCACCTTGATTTCCTCATCAAAGGTGGCCAACAGGTTCACCCGCCCGTCCTTGGCATCCTCAGCGCGGTTGATGATGCTGAAGTTGGCCTGTATGTCCAGCGCCTTGCGGTGATAGGCCGCCACCTTGGGCGACCCATAGATGATGGGCGTACACAGTTCCAGCATCTCTGGGGCGGCGAAGGTTTTAAAAATCAGTTCGTATCCGATACCGTTGGTATCGCCGTGTGTAATGGCCACACGTATCTTTCTGTTCTCTTCCATAGGGTATATGTAGTTTTGTGATTAAAAGTCTATTGTGTGCAGCGAGGCTTTGAGCGTCACCATCAGGTCGCGCTTGCGCAGACCGGGTGCGTAGGCAAATACCATCGCCACCAGTGTGCTGTCGCCGCGGTTGCAGACCGTCAGGGCCATAGGGCCGCCCATCGCGTCGCCCTTCATTTCCCACAGTCCTTCGGCATATTGTCGGCCCTGCTGTGCCTTGCCTGTAGGTCTCTGCCATCTGAGCGAGCCCCTCACCGTCTGCATGTACATGTCGTCGGTCTCGCCGGGCATGTTCTGTCGCAGTACGCTGTCTATGGCGGCTTCTCGGTAGGCGGTGGCCGCTATGCGCATCAGGCAGATGTTGCGCATCGAGGTGGCCGAATTGTTGGACAGCCAGACAAAGTCGTGTCCCCGTTTGTCCGATTGCAGGTCGGCAGGCAGCAGCATGCGTGCACCCAGCAGGTCGTGCACCATCTTCTCTGCCTTGGGGTTGTGCTTGGCTTTGAGCCTTGCTGTCTGCCAGGCCGTCTCCTGGGCCTCGAGCAGCCGCAGTACCTTGTCGGGCTGTTGCCCGTCGGTATAGATGATGAGCTGTGGGCGGGCATAGCGGTTGCGCTCCACCCGCAGAGGGGTGCCACTCTCGTAGACCACGGTGCTCCGCACATAGCGGTGCGCCTTGTCGGGCTTGCCTTGGGGCAGCGAGCGCACATCGTACGAGGATTCCTCTTGGGGCAGTCCGCCGTAGGGGCGTTCCAGCATCTGCTTGAGCACGTGGCCACTGTCGGCCACCCACACCTCGCAGGTGCGCCCTGTGCTGTCGGGCAGTGTCTCCGGCGACTGGCCGCAGCCCCATGCCATGACCATCAGGCAGGCCATGAGCGCCGTCTTATTCCTCATTCCGTATGGATGCTATCTTCTTCGAGGTGCTCAGCAGGCCGCAGGCCGCATAGATGTCTTGCCCGCGGCTGGCGCGTATCGTGGTAAAGATGCCGTGGTGGGTGAGATAGTCTCTGAAAGCCTCCATCTTGGCATCGTCCACCCCCTCCAAGTCCACGCCCGGTATCTTGTGGAACCGTATCAGGTTGATGCGGCAGTCGAGTCCGTGCAGCAGCCGCACTATCTCCTTGGCGTGTGCCGTCGTATCGTTGACGCCTGCAAAGACAATGTACTCGAAAGAGAGTCGCCGCTGGTGACTGAAGTCGTACTGCCGCAACAGGTCGGTCACCTCTTCGATACCCATGCCCCGCTCGGCGGGCATCAGGTAGGCGCGCAGTTCGTGGTTGGGTGCATGCAGGCTGATGGCCACGTGGCAGTCGCTCTCGTCCAGAAAGCGGCGCAGCTTGTTTCTGATGCCCACGCTCGATACGGTGATGCGCTTGGGGCTCCATGCGTAGCCGTAGGGTGCGGTCAGGATCTCCGTGCTGCGTAGTACCTGGTCCAGGTTGTCCATGGGCTCGCCCTGGCCCATGTACACGATGTTGGTCAGCGTGTCGCGCTCGGGCAGGGAGTAGATCTGGTTCAGTATGTCGGCCGCCGTCAGGCTTCCTTCATACCCCTGCTTGCCTGTCTGGCAAAACAGGCAGTTCATCTTGCATCCCACTTGCGACGATACACAGAGGGTGGCGCGGTCGTTGTCGGGGATGTACACCGTTTCCACTTGTTTGCCGTCGGCCGTGGGAAACAGGTACTTCACCGTGCCGTCCTTGGAGCGCTGTGCGTCCACGGGCGGCATGCAGCCGATGGTGTAATGCTCGGCCAGCAGTTGCCGGTTGGTTTTCGAGAGATTGGTCATCTCGTCTATACTCGTCACATGCTGCTGGTAAAGCCATCGGGCTATCTGGCCGCCCGTAAAGGCGGGCATGCCCAACTGCCGTGCTGCTTCTTTCAACTCTGTCAGCGTCTTTCCCAAAAGCGGTTCCTTCGTCATGGCCATATAGTTAGCGGAAGTCTGTATGAATATGCAAACTTACACAAAAAAACCGACATTTTGGCCATGACAGCCAAAAAAGTTGTCAATAGGATGGTTATGTCCCCCAATTTCTTCGTTTTTTGTGTCCGTAAGGCCATCAAAATTGTTAACTTTGCATCCGCAAAACATGAATAACGGCATGGGTATAGAAAAAGGAATACTGAGGCGCACCCAACTCTTGTTGGGCGATACTGCGATGGACAGGATAGGGCAGGCGAGGGTCATCATCTTCGGCGTGGGAGGTGTCGGCTCGTGGTGTGCGGAGAGCCTGGTGCGCTCCGGCGTGCGTCATCTCACCATCGTAGACAGCGACCGTGTGTGCATCACCAATATCAACCGCCAGCTCATGGCCACGGTGGAGACCGTGGGGCAGGTCAAGGTGGCGGCTTTGCGTGCCCGGCTGCTCACCATCAATCCCACGGCAGAGATAGAAGCCAGGCAGGAAATCTTCTCCGAAGAGACGGCAGACCGGTTCGACCTCGGCAGCTACGACTACATCATCGATGCCATCGACTCGCTGAAGGACAAGGTGCTGCTCATCGAGATGGCGTGCCGCACAGAGGCTTGCTTCTTCTCGTCGATGGGCGCGGCGCTCAAGATGGACCCCACCCGGGTGCGCGTGGCCGAGTTTTGGCGTGTAGAGGGATGCCCCTTGGCGCGGGCGCTGCGCCATCGGTTCAAGCGGTTGAAGCGTCGGCCTGCCCGCAAGTTTCTGTGTGTGTACAGCGATGAACTGCTGGAGAACAAGGGGCACAATGCCACCTGTGGCACCGAGCACTGTATGTGTCCCAAGGCCAAGCAGGGTCCCGGCGATGCGGCCCTGCTCAACCATGAGTGGTGCTCCAGCAAGGCGCAGATCAATGGGTCTATGATGCACATCACCGCCATCTTCGGGCTCACCATTGCCGGACTGGTATTGCAAGACTTGGTACGCGAGTGATTTCCTGCCCTTTTTGGCTGTCAAAGGAGCGCTTTTTCGGGGCTGTCAATGCCATTTGTCCACCGTACTCCAATTGCGATACGGTCGTACTCCAGTTGCGATACGGGCGTACTCCAATTGCAATACGGGCGTACCGCAATTGGTGTACGGTCAACAAAGGGCACGAATAATGCCGTGAAAGTTTGTTTATACACGCAAAAAGTCCCAAGTTGTTCTTTCTATGATGAGTCCTCAATATTGTCCTCACCCCGTCCCCTTGCCCTCCGTCGCCTATCGCAGATTGGCTCCCCTCATGGAGGCCGGAGACACTTCGGGTGTCTCCTATGGTGCCCATACCTCCATTCGCCCACGGGGCGAGGGAGACGCTGCCCATACTTTCTGTCTACAATGTTAGTGGGAAAGGATGTCCTAATCCTCCCTCGCCCGGAGGGCAGGGACGGGGTGAGGGCACCATAGGGAAAGGGTGAATGAGAAACACAAAACTTCCCAAAGCGTTACTTATCCCATTCGTCTGCTGCAAACAGTCCATCCTATCTAATATAAAAAAGGTATCTCCATCCCGTCGATTCGGCGCCTGTAACCCAGAACCAGCAGCCTTTTAGGCCCAGGAATTGGTCGGAAATACCAGTTGGGATAGCAAGATTTTTGGTACAATCGTCTTGAAATTGGTATTTTTTGTGTAAGTTTGCACATATTATTAATAATCCACGGCAATTATGAGAGAAAAGATAGACTGTTTTCTGCCCTGTAGCCATGCTGCAGAGATGGAATCGACCTTGGAGATACTGAGAAACAGCAAGACCATACAACATATTCATCTGCTTACCGACCGCGATGTCGCATCTGGCGAGGATTGGCCCGACGACTGCCACGTGCTGCGCGTGGGCGGACTGACTTCCACGGCCACGATGCTGGCCATTGAGGAATGTACCGATGCCGACTACGTGCTGCTGAGTCTGAAGCCTACCCCTGTGGAGATGGGATTCTATGCGCTCGAACGCTGGTTGCGCGTGGCGGTAGATACGGGAGCGGCGCTGGTCTATGCCGACCACTACTCGATGGTGGGTGGCAAGCGGGAGCGGCATCCCGTCATCGACTATCAGGAAGGCAGTTTGCGCGACGATTTCGACTTCGGTCAGATGGTGATGGTACGTTCGACCCTCCTGCACGACTATGCCACTGCCTGCCGAAGCAAGGGTACCGACTACCAGTTTGCCGGATTCTACGACCTGCGGCTGTATCTGAGCAGGCAGGGGGCGCTCTTCCACATCGACGAATATCTCTATACCGAGGTGGAACGCGACTTGCGGCTGAGTGGGGAGAAGCAGTTTGACTATGTCAACCCACGCAACAGGGAGGTACAGGTGGAGATGGAGCGTGCCGTGACCGACCATCTGCGCGAGGTGGGCGCGCTGGTAGACACCACGGCTTACGTGGAGCCACAGTTTGATGAGCAGGACTTCGAGTTTGAGGCGTCGGTGGTCATCCCGGTATTCAACCGCGAGAAGACCATTGCCGATGCCATCGGGTCGGCCTTGGGGCAGCAGACCCGGTTCAAGTATAATGTCATTGTGGTCGACAACCATTCGCAAGACGGCACCTCGGATATCGTGCGCCGTTATGCCGAGACCGACAGTAGGGTGGTGCATATCATTCCCGACCGCACCGACCTGGGTATCGGCGGCTGCTGGAACATGGCCGTGGGCGATGACCGCTGCGGACGGTTTGCCGTGCAGCTCGACAGCGATGATCTCTATTCGTCTCCACATACCCTGCAGCGCATCGTCGATGCCTTTTATCGGGAGCGGGCGGCCATGATCGTGGGCAGCTACCGCATGTGCGACTTTGAACTGCGCACCCTGCCCCCCGGACTGATAGACCACCGGGAGTGGACAGAGGATAATGGTTGCAACAATGCCTTGCGCATCAACGGGTTGGGGGCGCCGCGCGCCTTTTTCACACCCATAGCCCGACAGATACAGTTCCCCAATACCAGTTATGGCGAGGATTATGCCTTGGGACTGGCTTTCTCGCGACGCTACAAGATAGGCCGTATCTACGACGAACTGTATCTCTGCCGACGCTGGGGAGGCAACAGCGACCATGCGCTGAGCCAAGAGCGTATCAATGCCAACAACCTCTATAAAGACAGGTTGCGCACGATGGAACTGAGGGCCCGCAAGCAGTTGCTTTCGGGGGTGCCGGAGGTGATGCGCGACGACAGTCTGCTGCGTTTCTTCAACCGCCAGTTGGAGAAGTGGGACACTGCCCGCCAGCATTTTTGGGATTTGCAGCAGGTACAGACGCGCGAACTGACGGCAGACGAGTTTCAGCTGCGCGTGCAGTTCAATCCGGCGCGCATCGTGTCGACCGGTGCCCGCATGGATGCCAAGACCATCGGCGAGAGGCCTTGTTTCCTTTGTGCCAAGAACCGTCCCGAAGCACAGATGGCGAAGTTTATTGATGGCCGATTCGAACTGCTGGTGAATCCTTTCCCCATTCTTCCCGTACATTTTACCATTCCTTCCCGCAAGCATGAGCCGCAATCGGTGCGGAGCTGCTATGCGGAAATCTACAAGATACTCGATCTCTATCCCACGCTCACCGTCTTTTACAACGGTCCCAAATGCGGCGCGTCGGCTCCCGACCATCTGCATCTGCAGGCCGGCACCACCGGGTTGCTGCCTTTGCAACAAGGATGGCAGCGGTTAAGCCGAGATCTGGACGTGGTGTGTACGTTGGGCGACGATGCCTGTATCGCCGTGATTCGCGGATGTCATTGTCCGGCTTTCCTTGTGCGTTCGCGTAGCGTGGAAGACGATATCGCCCTGTTTGAAAAACTGTATCAGGCGTTGCCTGTGGCCGACGGTGATACGGAACCGATGCTCAATGTGGTGGCTTGGCGTGACGGTGACGTGCAGCTGAGCGTGGTTTTCCCGCGCAGCAAGCATCGCCCCGACTGCTATAGTGCCGAGGGTGAGGAGCAGATGCTTATCAGCCCGGGCGCACTGGATATGGCCGGCCTTCTCATCACGCCCCGGCAACGCGACTTTGAATCGTTGTCGGCTGCCAAGGCCATTGATATCCTGCGCGAGGTGACCATACCGGAGGCTACGATGGCCTCGGTGACAGCCAAGCTGAGGCCTGCGGCCGCAGAGGAGGGGAATACGCCGCTCGACACCTACGGCGAGGAGCCTGAGGTGAGTGTTGGCATCGTGACGGCCACCACCATCCACTTTATACTCAACGGCCCGTATCAGGCCAAGGGCAAGGAGATTGTGGGCGACCAGCTTGTCACCTTCTCAGAGGGTGGTATTCTGTGGAATGGGAACCAATATCGGGAGCTGGTGTTTGTCCCGGCGTCACCCGAATCCTCATTCTCGCTGCACGATGTCACCATCGGTATCGATTACCATTGGGAACGCAAGGAGACACAGACGTTCTTGGGCACCCTCCATTTTGTGGTGGAGGAAGACAAGGTATGTGCCATCAACGAGGTGCCGGTGGAGCGCTATCTGGAGAGTGTCATCTCGAGCGAGATGAGCGCCACGTCGAGTCTCGAACTGCTCAAGGCGCATGCCGTCATATCCCGCAGCTGGCTATTGGCACAGATGCGCCGTCGCCAACAGGCTGCCGAAGGCGCGGGGCGTTTCTTCTCGTTTGTCAAGAAAGACGATACGCTCATCAGGTGGTACGATCGTGAGGACCATACCATCTTCGATGTGTGTGCCGATGACCACTGCCAGCGCTACCAGGGCATCACCAAGGAGACAAGCCGGCATGTGAGCGATGCGGTGGAGGCCACCCGGGGGCAGATACTCACGGCCGACGGCGATATCTGTGATGCGCGCTTCTCCAAATGTTGCGGTGGCGTGACCGAGGAGTTCCAATATTGCTGGGAAGACACGCCTAAACCCTATCTCAAGGCGGTGCGCGATGCAGAAGATGCGCCAATGATGGACCTCACCGACGAGGCCACGGCCGAGAAGTGGATTCGCCAGTCGGCTCCCGCTTTCTGCAACACGTCCGATAAGCGTGTGCTCTCGCAGGTGCTCAACGACTACGATCAGGAAACCACCGACTTCTATCGGTGGAAGGTGTCGTACACCCAAGAGGAACTGGCTGCGCTCATCGCCCGGAAACTGAAGATGGACCTGGGGGGCATCGTAGACCTCGTGCCTGTGGAGCGTGGCACCAGCGGACGCATCTCCAAACTGAAGATTGTGGGCACTCAGAAGACTTTTACCATCGGTAAGGAACTGGAGATTCGGCGTGCGCTGAGCGAAAGCCACCTGTACAGTTCGGCCTTTGTCGTGGATCGCGAGGAGGTGACCGATGGTGTGCCCCGCCGATTTGTCCTCACGGGAGCCGGATGGGGTCACGGCGTGGGCCTGTGCCAGATTGGTGCGGCCATGATGGGCGAACAGGGTTATAAGTACAACCAGATACTGCTGCACTATTATCACGGTGCAGATATCAAGAAAATCTATTGACGACAATGAAGTTGAAGAAATCACCTTGGAGTTGGGTTCCGACACTCTATTTTGCCGAAGGGCTCCCGTATGTGGCGGTGATGACCATCTCTATCATCCTCTACAAACAGTTGGGACTGAGCAATGCAGAGATTACTTTTTACACCAGTTGGCTCTATCTGCCGTGGGTTATCAAACCATTGTGGAGTCCGTTTATCGACTTGGTGAAGACCAAGCGGTGGTGGATTGTCTCCATGCAGTTGCTGATGGGTGCGGCGTTCGGTGGTGTGGCATTCACCATCCCCACGGTTTTTTGGCTGCAAGGCACGCTGTTCTTTTTTTGGCTGATGGCCTTTTCCAGCGCCACCCATGATATTGCGGCAGACGGTTTTTACATGCTCGGGCTCAACCAGCACCATCAGGCTTGGTTTGTAGGCATCCGTTCCACCTTCTATCGGTTGGCAACCATCTTCGGACAGGGTATTCTGGTGATGATAGCCGGCAATCTGCAAGTCTTCTACCGTAACAGTATTGCCTTCTCTTGGAGCCTGATGTTTTACGGGGTGACGGGATTGTTTATCGCGTTGTGGTTATGGCACGGCTATATATTGCCTCATCCGCGTGAGGATGTGGCCCGTAAGGATGTCAACGCGAGCACCATCTGGCTGGAGTTTGTCAAAACCATCCGTACCTTCTTCCAGAAAGAGCAGGTGGTGGCAGGTATCCTCTTCATGCTGCTGTATCGTATGCCTGAGGGACTGTTGGCCAAGGTGTCGGCCCTCTTCCTGATTGATGCAGGCCACAATGGCGGATTGGGTCTGTCGCCGCAGGAGTACGGTCTGGTTCAAGGAACGGTGGGAGTAGTAGGACTGACACTGGGAGGAATTTTTGGTGGATTGTGTGCGGGGCGCGACGGTCTCAAGCGGTGGCTGTGGCCGATGGTGTGCGCCATCACCCTGCCTGATATCGTGTATGTCTATATGAGTTATGCGCTGCCCACAGGACTTGGCGTCATCAATGCTTGTGTCTTTTTGGAGCAGTTTGGTTACGGATTCGGGTTCACGGCCTATATGTTATACCTTATATATTATAGCCGCGGCAACTTCAAGACCAGTCACTATGCACTCTGTACGGCCTTTATGGCGCTGTCGATGATGATTCCCGGCCTTTTTGCGGGCGCATTGCAGGAAGCTGTGGGCTACCGCATGTTCTTTATCATCGTCATGGCCTGCTGTGCGGTCACTTTTGTAGTGGCCTCGATGCTGAAGATAGACCCACGTTTCGGTGTGAAGGGTCAAGAAACCGAATGATTCTCACCTTTCAAGGGGTGGCAGCTGCTATCCCTTGAAAGGTTTTTAGTTAAAAAACTTGCTTATTATTCCAATTAGACGTAACTTTGTAACCGTCACTTATGGTGTAATTGCTAACAGAAAGGTAAAAGGTATGGGACAGTATATCCGATTTGACTGGGCCATGAAGCGGCTGCTTCGTGATAAGGCCAATTATGGTGCATTGGAGGGCTTCTTGACGACCCTGCTTAACCAACCGATACGCATCAACAAACTCCTGGAAAGCGAGAGTAATCAGGAAGATGAGTACGATAAGTACAATCGGGTGGATATATTGGCAGAAAACGACAAGGGTCAGCTGTTTCTGATAGAAGTGCAGAACAATAGCGAATATGCCTACTTCCAGCGCATGCTCTTCGGCACCTCAAAACTGGTGACGGAGTATATAGAGCGCGGGCAGAACTACCAGCATATTAAGAAAGTGTACAGTATCAATATTGTCTACTTCTCTCTGGGTAGCGGTACGGATACGGTGTACCACGGCAAGACCGAGTTTAGAGGCATACACAATGGCGAATTGCTCTCGTTGAGTCCTTTTCAGCGTAAGACGTTCAATGTGTCAGAGGTAAGTGAATTGTATCCTGAGTACTATATTCTGAAAGTGAATGACTTTAACAAGGTGGCCAAGACTCATCTTGAGGAGTGGATTTATTATCTGAATACGGGAGAAGTGCCTGTTGAAGCCACAGCACCGGGACTGGACATCGTTAGGGAAAGGTTAAAGCTCGACAGGATGACCAAAGGTGAGTTGGAAGCATACTATCGTCATCTGGACAATATTGTTATCTTGAAGGATAACATCTACACTGAGCGCGAAGAAGGCAGGCTGGAAGGTCTTGAGGAAGGCCGTGAGCAAGGTCGTGCCCAGGGTCTTGAGCAAGGTCGTGCCGAGGGTCTCGAGGAGGGTCGTGCCCAGGGTCTTGAGGAGGGCCGTGCCGAGGGTCTTGAGCAAGGTCTTGAGCAAGGCCTCGAGCAAGGCCGGACGGAAGCCTGTATACAGATAGCCCGACAGATGAAGCGGTTGGGAATATCGCCGGAGCAGATTGCCGATGCCACAGGACTGGCGGTGGAAACAGTCGTAAAATTGGTATAAAGTACTGATTCGGACAGAAAGCAACATGCTGATGCAAGCATAGACGGTGGATACCGAAGCCAAATGCCACCTTTACGCCGCTAAAGGCCATGATTAGCGGCGTAAAGGTGGCATTTGGCTTTGGTATCTTTATTCGTGTGGGTGCGGGAAACTGATGGAGGTTCAGTCGATAAAGCGCTTCACGATGTCGCCATAGCGGTCGATGCGGCGGTCGCGGAGGAAAGGCCACCAGCGGCGTACCTGTTCGCTATGGCCAAGGTCGACACTGACCACAGCACTTTCCTCTTCTGAGGCCGAAGCACGGTAGAGCAGCTCACCCTGAGGACCTGCTACAAATGTGGAGCCCCAGAAACGGATGCCGTTGGTCTGGCCCGACGGGTCGGTCTCCAGTCCTACGCGGTTGACAGCCACTACCGGCAGACCATTGGCCACTGCGTGGCCGCGCTGTACAGTAGTCCACGCCTCGCGTTGACGCTGCTGCTCTTCGGGCGTATCACTGCTTTCGAAGCCGATGGCAGTGGGATAGATGAGCAGGTCGGCACCCTGCAGCGCCATCAGTCGTGCTCCCTCTGGGTACCATTGGTCCCAGCACACCATTACTCCCAAGCGGCCCACACTGGTGTCGATGGGATGGAAACCAAGGTCGCCTGGCGTGAAGTAGAATTTCTCGTAATAGGCAGGATCATCAGGAATGTGCATCTTGCGGTACTTGCCGGCTATGCTTCCGTCGCGTTCGATCACCACAGCCGTGTTGTGGTATAGTCCGGCAGCCCTGCGCTCAAACAGGGAGGTGACGATGACCACGCCCAAGCGCTTGGCTATCTTGCCGAAAAAATCGGTCGACGGGCCGGGAATGGGCTCTGCGAGGTCAAAGAGGTTTACGTCTTCCGTTTGGCAGAAGTAGAGCGAGTTTTGGAGCTCTTGTAACACGATGAGTTGTGCTCCCTGCTTGGCCAGATCGGCTATTCCCTCGGCCAGTCGGGCCATGTTGTCTTCTCTCGATGCTGTATTGTGCTGCTGGAGCACACCTATTTTCAGTAAGTTCATGTTGTATATGGGTTAGCGCAGCACTCCTTGCGGGTACTGCATGGTGAGACAATGGATGGAACCGTGCTGGCGCACGATGACGCGGCTGTTGATACCGATGATTTCGCGGTCGGGGAAAGCGCGTGCGATGGCATCGCGGGCCAGCAGGTCTTTGGTGGGCTGATGGTAGGTGGGGTAGATGACTGCCCCATTGATGACCAAGAAGTTGGCGTAAGTGGCAGGAAGCCGTTCTCCGTCGTACCATACGGCGTCGGGCAGTGGCAGCGGAATGAGCCGATAAGGTTTGCCCGAGGGTGTAGTGAAAGTCTGCAACTGGCGTTCCATCGCGTGGAAATCGGCAAAATGTTCATCTGTCTCATCTTCGCATTGGGTATAGAGCAGCGTATCGTCTGGAGCCAAGCGCACCGTGGTGTCTATGTGCCCGTCGGTATCGTCGCCCGTCAGCGTGCCGTGGTCTACCCATACGATGTGCTCCGCATGCAGCCGCTGTTGCAGTTCGGTAGTGAGTTGTGCTTGCGTCAGCGGCTGGTTACGGTGGTCGGCAAGCAGGCAGGCCGATGTGGTGAACACCGTACCCATGCCGTCGCTCTCTATGGAGCCGCCCTCAAGCACCAAGTCGTCATGGTCTATGCGCTGTCCTTGCAACAGATTTTGCTCGCAGAGCTGGCGCGTGATGGCATTGTCGAGTGTGTAGGCGAATTTCTCGCCCCAACCGTTGAAACGAAAATCGAGAATCTGCGCCCCGTCGTTGCCCACAAGCGTGATACCGCCGTGGTCGCGTGCCCAGGTGTCGTTGGTCTGACAGCGGCACAGTCTGATGTTGGCCATACACGCAGCGTCTAACCGGCTCTGAAGCAGGGTGCGCACGGCGTCGGTGTCGGGCGCGATGATCAGCAGCAGTTCGCGCCGGGCAATGGCCTCGGCCAACTGTAGGTAGGTCTCGGTAATCTCGTCAAGATAGGGCCGCCAGTCGGTTTCGGCATGCGGCCAGGTGAGTTGTACGCCGCTCTGCGGCTCCCATTCGGCGGGCAAACGGAGGTGGTTTGTCATCATTTTTTTGATTAGCGATGCAAAGATAGTGATAATCATCCATTTTTTACGGGATTAATTTGTAATTTTGCAAAAAATATTTGATACCGATGCTCGAACTGAACGATGTTTCTATAGTCGTTGGGGGACGTAGGCGGCTTTCCGCCCTCTCCCTCTTGCTGGCCGATGGACAGTCGCTGCTCTTTACCGGGGGGGGCGAGACGGTGCGCTCTGCCCTGATGCAGGCACTATTGGGCATGAAGCCAGTGGCTGGTGGCCATGTGCTCATAGACGGGGAGCGCGTTACGCCCATGTCGGCTCCCTGTTTCCGTAGCCAGACGGCCTGGGTGCCCGCATCTGGACAATGGCCAGACGAGACCGTGCATGATTTGGTGGACAGACTGTGCCGGCTGCACCATCATGCTGCCACAGCTCCGTCTCAAGACACATTGCGCCAAGCGTGGGAAGCAATGGGCGTGGAAGCTGGTGTTACCGATAAGCGGATAGGTGAGCTTGGCGAGGAAACCCGTCAGTTGCTGATGTTGGCCGTGGCACGGCTGATGGAGAAGCAGCGTGTGCTTGTGGAGGAGGTAAGTTCGCCGAGGGTGGCAGAAGTGCTGCGGCTGCTGGCTGCAGAGGGGCGACTGATAGTGGCTACAGCGGCCGACAGCAGTGTGGCCGGCAGTTTCGGCCAACGCATGGACTTGGAAAAATTTATAGACGATTCGATATGACAACATTCCAATTCACCTTTTGGGGCTGTATCTTTGGTTTCCTGCTCTTTGTGGCAGCACTTGTCGTGCTCATGATGTATCAGGTGAACGTGTGGAAATCTGCCGTCAAGGCATTCTTCAGGATGGCTTTCGGACTGACCGTCGTGGGGCTGCTCGTGCAGTCTGCCCTGCAGCTCAACCACTGGGCTTATAGCTTGTTGGTGGCCTTGGTCATGGTTGTGGGCGTATCTGTGTTTGCTGCCCACAAGGCGCGGATTCGCGAACGTCGCTACCTGCTGCCTATCGCCATAGGACTGGTGGTGAGTGTGGTGCCGATGGGACTGGCTTTTGCCTTCATCACGCTCGGGGCACCGCAACCGCTCGATGCCCATGTGCTGGTGCCTGTATGGGGACTGCTGCTTGGGGCGATGGTCGAGACCGATGGGGCTGCGCTGGCAGCTTATTACGACGGGTTGCGCCATCATGGCCAGCTCTACCGCTATCTGCTGGCCAATGGTGCCAACCATCATGAGGCGGTGAAAAACCTCTTCCGTCGCGCCTTGCACCGATCGGTGTCGCCGTGGGTACGCCGCATGGGCATGACGGCTGCCGGTTCCATCCCCTTGACCATGTGGGTGTTGCAGCTCGTCGGTCTGGGAGTGGCGCAGGCCATCATCTTTTGTCTCCTTGTGGCCTCGCTTTTGTTTCTTACATCTATTGTCTCCATTGTGGCTACGTTGCTCGTTGCCCGCCGCTTCTCTTTCGATGCCTATGGGCAGATTCGTGTAGAGAAGCAATCATAGTTTGGACAGCCGTTGTGTCTATCGCTGTAGTCTGTAGCGCAACATTCCTGTTTCCTGGTCTATGGGAAACGATTTTGCATCACAGTCTCTGTATCGCATGGGTATAAAAAAAGAAGTGTTGTCTCTATCCTGAAAGCCACCATAGGATAGATAGGCAACACTTCTGGGCACTTCTCTTTGTGAGATGGTTACAGATGTTACTTGATACCTAAAGAGAGAAGTGTAAGTTACATTTTAAAGATCTGTTGATTGTACTGTTAATTGTTGTTAGCATTGTACAGGTCTACGTAGATGCCACAATTAGCGCGCTAAAGGTGGCATTTACGAGGTCTAAATGCCGCATTTGCGATTTCTATAGGATAGGTCAATCAAAGAGGCCGTTGACGAGGTTCACGGCCTCGTCTTTTTTACGGTTGATGATTTTGGCATAGATTTGTGTCATACGCACATCGGTATGGCCGAGGAGCTTGCTGGTGGTGTAGAGGTCGGCGCCCAGTGTAAGCATCATGGTGGCGAAGGTGTGGCGGGCAGTATGGAAGGTGACGTGTTTGTCGATGCCTGCTGACTTGGCCCAAGGTTTGAGCAGGATGTTGACGGTGACGGTAGACGGCAGTTGGAACACTTTTTCTTCCGGTTTCTTGCCATTGCGTTTCGGCATCCATCGCAGTGCCTCGGGGGAGAGCGGCAGGTAGATGGGCACCTTGGTCTTTTGCATGACCACTTGGAGGCGGGTCTGCCCGCCGTCTTCATACACGTCTGCCCATGTCAGGGCATTGATGTCGCTGATGCGCAATCCGCAGAAGCAGGAGAAGAGGTAGGCTGCCTTGACCTGTGGGTGGCGCATGGGTGTGGCGATGAGTTTTCGTACCTCGTCTATGGTCATGTACTCGCGCTTGCTCTCGGGTTTGTGTATTTTGTCCGAGCTGCAGAGTTTGGTGAAAGGATTGAACTTGATGATGTCTTCGCGCACTGCGGCATTGAGCGCGCCGTTGACCACGCGGTAATAGTTGTGTGCCGTGGTTTGCCTGACGGGTTTTCCGTTGGGTTTGTAGGCTGTGAGGAGATAGTCTATGTATCCTTTGCAAAAGCCCTTGTCTACTTTGTCCATCGTCACCTTGTCTCCAGCATACGTAGTCAGTATGCGTATGGCCATATCTATCTGGTATCCGTCTTTTCGGCTGCGCTTCTGCTGGTTGTCTTTGTACTGTTGCATCCAGTCGAGCAGGTATATTTTTTGCCCTTTATGTGCTTGGCTGATGCCGGCCTCACGGTTGGTGAACTCGATGATCCGGTCGGCCTTGATCTTGTAGGCGGCAGTGAGAGTGGCATGGTTTTGCCGGCGGGTATTCTTGTCGGTTTCGGGGACGAGGTACAGTTTCAGAAATTCGTAGGAACGTTTGCCATCTCTGTAGGTGTCCAGATACAGACTCTTGTTTCCGTTCTTCAGATTCTTCATTCTGAGCCGGATGGGCTCTTTCGCCTTTGTAGTTTTCTTGTTTCTTGTCATGGTTATTTGAGTTGATGTCATTAACCGTGTGCAAAGGTGCCGAAGTGCGGACGTTACAATTGTCCCGCAACGGTATATGGTAACGATATACCGTTGCGGGACAATAGGGTATGCCATCAAGCGGCCTACAGCCTGTCAAGTGTGATGGGCAGGGGCAGTAAGGACTATGGGCGGAATCGGTAGGCCTGGCCTGTGATGGTGGGGAGCGACAGCTGCTGGTACTGGATGTCGTAGCCGGAATGTTTCTCGTTTTCTTCGTACAGGAAGGCGATATCTCCCTTCTGGGTCTGTATCATGGTCGAGTAAGCCGAGGAGGTCTGGCTCACTTGGCAAGAACCCTCCCATCCGGTGGCGAGTATGGCAGGCGACGCATAGGTGTCTCTGGAAGCTATCTGCTTGTAGTAGATGGTCACATTGTTGCGCTTGTTGGTGGGCACCGATTGCAGGAGCAGGTGCACTGGCTTGCCGTCTGCGGTGCGCACGGCCGGCACGATGAGCACCTCGCCGTTGGTGGCACTGCCGTTGGTGATGCCTGGCAGGTCGGTAGTGGCTACCGTGGCCCAAGAACCTGTGGCTGCGTGGGTGTCGGTATAGGTAAAGATGTTGTAATAACGTTGGCCGCCTCTCGACTGTCTGCAACTGAGCAGTACGCTACCGTCGGGCAATTCTTCGCACTTGGGTTCATCGCCGTCGGGGGCAGGGCGGGCCTCACTTCCACCAAGGGCATGCCAGCTGATGCCGAAATTGTCGGAATAGACCACCAGCGATCCGAGGTTGGTACACAGTGCGGCGTAGAGTCGATAGTGGGTGCCATGCTTCACTTGTCGGCTTTGGCAGATGCGTCCGCTGCCGAAGAAGATACGTTTGGCCTCGGGAAAGAGGCTGTAGATGGGCTGGGTCTCGTCGGTAGGCGCTGTCCAGCGTATCAGGTCGCCACATCCGGGTGTGCCCATAGTGCGTGCGATCCGCAGGGGCTGGGCGGTGGTGGAGTGGTGGTAGCTCACGCTGCCGGCGGCGGCCATCAGCAGCACGTGGCCTGTCTCCCGGTCGGTCACGGTGGCAGCATCGCCATAGGCGTAGGAGATGGTTTCGGCCTTGTGGCCGTCTCCCTGCATGGCCATCTTGCTCTCTGACCATACGCCCGATGCGCCCAGAGTCTTGTAAAGTATGTCGATGCGTCCGGAGCCGGTGTCGCCCTTGCCAAAGCGGTAATCGGTGAAGGCCACGAGGGTGCCATCGGTGAGTTGGAGGATAGAGGGGATGCGGTAACAGTCGGCGGCCGTGGTGGGAAATAGGGTGATGGCCTGTGCATGGCAGTGGATGCTGCCGGCAAGTATCATGTAGATGATAGCGACAAACAGGTGGATGGGTCTGTAGTTCATAATTGTCAGATGGTTCAATAAGTTAATGAATAAAAAACAAGATAAGGTCTTCTGTGCAAAGATAGTGCAAGGTGATCGCAATAGAGTTTTCTCTGATTGCCGAACTGATGCCTATCTTCTGCAAAGATAACCAAAAATTGGTTTCTTGGCAAGCAAAAAGTGGGAAAAAACGGATGGAGGGGAAATCTTTTATGCCATAAAAGGCTTGAAACAGGAGATTTAGCGGTGCCTGTGGTGGCACGTAGCAGTTCTTGTAGAACCAAATAATAGTTATAAATGGTTAAATATAGGGAAGGGTAGGGGGAATATGTCGCGGCAAATGCGTATCTTTGCAGCCTAAATGTATATTTAGCGTGAAAACATCAGAAGTGGTTAGCGCCCTTGAACGATTCGCGCCTCTGCCCTTGCAGGAAGACTATGACAATGCCGGCCTGCAAATCGGATTAACAGAAGCGGAAGTCTCAGGGGCTTTATTGTGTCTGGACGTGACGGAGGCTGTGGTAGACGAGGCCGTGGCTACGGGCTGTAATCTCATCATATCGCACCATCCGCTCATCTTCAGGAAGTTGCGTCGCATTGTGGGCGAGGATGCCGTACAACGTACGGTGGCCAAGGCTATCATCAGCGGTGTGGCCATCGTGTCTATGCATACCAATCTGGATGCTGCCACGGGTGGGGTAAACTATAAGATTGCCGAGAAGATGGGGCTGCAAGGGCTCCGCTTTATCGGACGCGAGAAAGAGATAGACCACGTCAGGGGAGGTGAAGGTGTGGTAGGCACACTACCCGAAGCCCTCTCGGCCGCCCGGTTTGTACAGATGTTGAAGCAGCAGTTTGGTGTGGCTTGCGTGCAGGCCAACGAACTGTTGGCGCGGCCTATAAAGAAGGTGGCACTGTGTGGCGGCGCGGGAGCGATGATGCTCGATGCGGCCATAGCAGCAGGTGCCGATGCCTTCGTGACGGGAGAGATGCGCTACCACGAGTTTTTCGGCCATGAGCAGCAGATACAGATTGCGGTCATCGGCCATTACGAGAGCGAGCAATATACGAAAGAGATTTTTGAGTTAATACTGAAGGAGGCGTGTCCGGACGTGAGATGTGTATGCTCACGTGTCAATACAAATCCCATCGTTTATTTATAATCATTGAATTATTATGGTAAAGAAGACCCCAACAGAATTATCGGTAGAAGAGAAACTGAAGGCACTCTATCAGTTGCAGCTTACACTCTCGTCTATTGACGAGAAACGTGCGCTGAGAGGAGAGTTGCCCCTCGAAGTACAGGACCTGGCAGACGAACTGGAGGGACTGAACACGCGCGTGGAAAAAATAGAGAGTGAAATCGGGGATTTCCAGAGCGCGGTGACAAGGAAAAAGGGCGAGATTGTACAGGCTCAAGCCAGCATCGAGCGCTATCAGAAGCAGTTGAATGAGGTGAAGAACAACCGCGAATACGACACGCTGAGCAAGGAGATAGAGTTTCAGACGCTGGAAGTGGAGCTGTGCAACAAGAAAATTAAGGAAGCTATCGTCAAGATAGACGAGAAGAACAGGGAACTGGCCCATACCCGTGAACTGATAGAAGACAGAGACCAGGCGCTGGCAGAAAAGCGTAGCGAACTGGAGGAAATCATGCAGGAGACAAGGGACGAGGAGGAGAAGCTGAAGGCCAAGGCTCGCGACCTGGAGGCCAAGATAGAGCCGAGACTGCTGGGCAGTTTCAAGCGCATACGCAAGAATGCCCGCAATGGTTTGGGCATTACGGTGGTTCAGCGTGATGCCTGTGGTGGCTGTTTCAACAAGATACCGCCCCAGAGGCAGCTGGACATCAAGATGCACAAGAAGATTATCGTGTGCGAGTATTGCGGCCGTATCATGATCGACCCCGATTTGGCGGGTGTTAAGCAGATTGTAGAAGACAAGTCGAAGCGCAAGCGTACTGTAAAGAAAAAGAAGGAAGAGGAGGAAGATTAATCCTCTGCTGTGATTATAGGAACGATAGAAGCCCCGTAGCTTTCCTGAAGGAGAGTTGCGGGGCTTCTTGACGTTAGTGGGGGATGTGTGAGACTGGACAAAAACTGTCGAAAACGCTTGTCAGGACGATGTGTAGTCGATGTGGTTTTGTCAAATATTTTTGTAATCTGGAATATCTGGTAAAAATAAAAATTTTTCATGGTTTTCGGAAAGCCTGCAACAGTAGTGGTGGAGCCCATTGCTGATGATAAAATAATCGGCCTTGAGCAGCAGGTTGTAGGCAAAGACCTGGTCGAAGGTCTTTTGCGAAATGACTATGTGGGGTGCCTTGTATTCTACAATGAGACGGGGGCGCATCTGTAGGTCGTAGAGTAGGGTGTCGGCTCTTAAAGTCTTGTCGCCAATGGTCAGTCGCACTTCGTTTGCCAGCAACGAAGCGGGGTAGCCTTTGTGGACGATGAGGTAGTTGACGAAGTGTTGGCGCACCCACTCTTCGGGAGTGAGGGCGACATAACGGCGTCGCAACCTGTCGAAAACCGTTGGATGGGAACGGGTTCCGGCTATCTTGATGTCGAAATCGGGTAGGTTGAGATGTGACATTCTTATCTTCTTGTATGATGGTGAGTGGCTTTCCTGTGGCAAAAAATGGAAAAAACTTGGTCTTTTCCTTTCTATTGCGCTTGATTTAGCGTATCTTTGCAGGAGATAGGCAGTGCCTCTGCAATATGTTTCGGCGACAGTGCTTTCGGCTTTGGCTGTCTTTGTACTCGGGTGCAAAGGTAGTAAAATAAAAGAAGACCAAGCGTAAAAGTCCCGGGATTTTTTCCTGCAAAGCCTGATTGGGCTATGTGAGAAGCGGGAGGTTGCCCACAATACGATTCGTTATGGCAGAAAAAACTACAGGTACGACTTACGACAGCATCATGCGTGCCCTCAAGGCAGGGAATTTCTCACCTATATATATATTAATGGGTGATGAGCCTTATTTTTTGGACAAAATTACCGACTATATAGCTGATAATGTGTTGCAGCCCGAAGAGCGCGACTTTAACCAGTCTGTGGTTTTCGGTTCGGATGTGACAGCTGCGCAGGTGGTGGACCTGGCCCGGGAGTTTCCGATGATGGCTACCCATCGGGTGGTCATCGTCAAGGAAGCGCAGAGCCTGAAGAATGCAGACCTGTTGGTCAAGTATCTGGCTACTCCTGTTCCCTCCACGATTCTGGTGCTTTGCTACAAGGGTGGAAAAGTGGACAGGAGCGTGTTGGCCAAAGCGAAGACATCGGGGATAGTGTTTGAAAGCAAAAAGAAGCGCGATTACGAGTTGCCCGATTTTATCATGGGCTATCTCAAGTTGCGGGGAGTAACTATCGACAACAAGTCGGCTTCGATGATTGCTGAGCATATTGGGGCCGATCTGTCGCGGCTTACCTCAGAGTTGGAGAAAGTGATGATTTCGCTGCCGGCAAATGATCGGAGGATTACACCCGACGTTGTGGAACAGCAAATAGGAGTAAGCAAAGACTTTCAATAATCCCAAAGCGGGCTCTTTGTATAGTTTCGTGCCATTGCTCTTCAACTATTTCCAAAACCTGATGATTGCACACTATGCACCCGAGAAGAATAATGAGAATGCTTTGGCAAATTACCTGGAGCTGAAGTCTTCGTGGGCGGCCAAAGAATACATCACAGGCATGAGGAACTATAGCGCAACAAAGGTGCTGAATATTATCCACATGATAAAAGTGACGGATGCAAAGAGCAAAGGAATAGGCAATGTAAGTACTTCAACGGGCGATCTGGCCAAAGAGTTGCTCTTTTTCATCCTCCATTAAGCGGCAAAAAGTAGTCTTTTTCCGCACTTTTTGCCGTTTTCTGTCTGTTTTTTATCCAGAATAACAAGTTTTTATGGCATGTTTTTTAGGCCCTAAATGCCTAAAAATAGGGGAGTTATCCCCTCTCAACTCCCGTTGTTTTTCGAATATTTGAAGCGGAGATGACCGCTCGTCCTGAAAACGCAAAAAATGGAAAAATAGAGGCTTTTTCTGGTTGTAGAATTTAGTGTTAACAATTATTTTGGTTTTGCTTATTCAATTTCCACAAACG
>SFKY01000096.1 GCA_004554665.1 Bacteroidales bacterium | reverse complement strand
TTTCTTTGACCAATGTCTTCAGTTTGATGATGCTCTCTTGGAAAGCCTTCAAGGTGTGTGAAGTGCCTGCGTCGAAGACAGAGGCGCCAAGATTCTCGCTGACATTGTTCTCCCTCTCAATGGTCACCACAGCCTTTTTCTTCAGCGAGCGTTTCTTGTTTTTCAGCTTTTTCTTGTATACTTTCTCGTCGTATTCATCGGCCGGCATCACCTCAAAGTCGCTGCGTTTGCCTTTTTTCATGGCGTAGACCTCTAACTGTGCAGGATCAAGTTCTACATTGATCATACTTTTGTTGACCAGGAAAACACCAATCTCGCGGAAGTTGCCGATATTGTCCTTTACCGGACTGTTGCTTACGCCAACAATGAGGCCGTTCTTGTTGTAGTAGGGCCACGCCACGCCGTTCTTGTACTCAGTCTGTCGCTCTTCCACGTCTGGAGTTTCCAACAGGGGCTGCTCGGTCTTGGCATCATATTTGGAGTAGTTACCATCCTTGTCTACAACGATATAGTAGGGCGCAGCTTCGTCGTTGGTATACTCTTGCAGTCGACAAACGATGCCGTCCTCCGAAAACGAAGCGAAGATACCGGTACGCATACCATCTTTCAGGGTGATGTGTTCGTGTATATTTCCGTTCTCGTAATAGTCTGTACGCTCACCGTTAGGCTTACCCTCGGCATAGGTAAGGCGTTGCTTTACGGCACCACCTTTGTAATAATACACTACCTCGCCATCGAATACGCTTTCCTTGTCAGAGCGTTCGCCCATCGTGATGAACGTGCCTTCGCCCTGCAGCTGTCCGTCCAGGTAGAATGTCTTGAAATATTTTGGTGCCAAGCTGTCTACAGGGTACAGCACATAGCGGTAATAGGTGGCGAATGTCTTGTTGCTGATAACGCGCCAACTGCGGTCGTAATAGAGGGTGTCTGTACGATCCTTTGGCGGTTCGGGCTCTGCTGGTTTCAGCGTGTCGGGCACGATAGCGGGTACTGTGTCAAGCGCCACTTCCGGTACTTTGGCTTCTTCCACCTCAACCTTTTGTTGGGTTTCCACGCGCTTGCGCTTCTTCTGCGTTTGGGCGACAGTGGTCACTGCCATTGTCGCAGCCAGTGTCAATAGTAGGAGCCTTGCTTTCATAAGTGGTCTGATTGTCAGAAGATACGGCCGCTAAGGCGGAATTTGAGAACGGGATAGAACTTGAGTTTGTCCACGATGTCAGAGAAGTCGTCTTCTGTGTCGTATGACACCGATTCTTTTACGTCATGACCATTGGAACAGACCTTCGGAGTGCCGTGAATCTGCACGCCCAGTTCTGTACGGAAAGCCAAGCGATGCTTGGGAACAGCGCGACCGCCAAAGCCAAAGCCAATGTAGGGGCGTACTCCTTTCACCTTTATCTCGCCATTGATATTGCCATTCTCGTCTACCGGAAGCTGGTATTTGCCTATCTCAATATACGAACCGCTTTTGCCGGCAAATTCGTCGCTGTGACCGGTAATCTCCACGATGCGTGAGCCGCCGAACGAGAAGCCGCCTGTAATGAAGAAATTGCCTATGGGATAGAAATCGAGCAGCACCTCCATCGTTGTACGGCCAATAGAGCCTTTGGCTTCCATCGTGTGGTTGTCATTACCGTTTACATTGACGTCTACATCGGTGGTAAGGCTAAAGCCTGGCATGACCGACAGACCTGCACGCAGACTCAAAAACTTGGTAATGTCGGTGGCTATGTCCAAACCAAAACCCGTGGTAGCGGCATGTGCGCCCACTGCCAGATGTTTGAAGACGCCATACTTGAATTCTTCTTTCTCGTAGCTTTCGCCCTCAGCCTGTGCGTATGCCTTGGTCGCAAATGTACAAAGGAACAAACCTAGGGCCAATAAGAATAGCTTTCTCATGATAATTGCAACTTTTTATATTAATAATGTGCAAAATTAAGAAATCCGTGTGAAAAATACAAGTAATGGTTGATATTTTTTTAGCCTGATAGCGACTTTCTTCCAACAGCCTTTGCTTACTCCTTATTTTGCCATATCTTGCTGTCTTTCAGAGGAGAGGTATAAAAAATGCGCCCCCTTTTGTAGGAGGCGCATCGTGTAAGGTATAACGCGCGTTGTTTAGAATTCTGCTGTCTTCGGGGTGCGCGGGAAAGGTATCACGTCGCGGATATTCTGCATGCCCGTAACGAAGAGGATGAGGCGCTCGAAGCCGAGGCCGAATCCACCGTGGGGGCAAGTTCCGTACTTGCGGGTGTCGAGATACCACCACATGTCTTTCATGGGGATGTGGCGGCGCTCTATCTCAGCCGTCAGCTTGTCGTAACTCTCTTCACGCACGCTTCCTCCGATAATCTCGCCAATCTGCGGGAAGAGCACATCGGTTCCCTGAACGGTGCGGCCGTCCTCGTTGATCTTCATGTAGAAGGCCTTGATGTCCTTAGGATAGTCGGTCATGATTACCGGTTTCTTGAAATGCTCCTCTACGAGATATCGCTCGTGCTCGCTGGCGAGGTCCATTCCCCAGCTTACGGGGAATTCGAACTTGCGGCCGTTGGCAACAGCCTCTTCCAGAATCTTGATTCCCTCTGTGTAGGGCAGACGAACGAAGTCCTCGGCCACTACCGAGCGCAAGCGCTCGATGAGGGTCTTGTCTATCATCTTGTTGAGGAACTCCAAGTCGTCCTGGCAGTTGTCCAAAGCCCAGTTTACACAGTATTTGATGAAGTCTTCCTCCAGATCCATCAGGTCGTTGAGGTCGATGAAAGCTACTTCCGGCTCAATCATCCAGAACTCTGCCAAGTGGCGAGGTGTGTTTGAATTTTCCGCGCGGAATGTAGGACCGAAGGTATAGATGGCACCTAACGCCGTGGCACCAAGCTCTCCCTCAAGCTGTCCGCTCACGGTGAGTGAGGTCTGCTTGCCGAAGAAGTCGTCATCGTAGATGATTTTTCCCTCTTCATCCTTCTTCAGATCGTAGAGGTTCTTGGTGGTTACCTGGAACATCTGGCCTGCGCCCTCACAGTCGCTGGCTGTGATGAGCGGCGTATGGAAGTAGAAGAATCCGTGGTCGTGGAAATACTTGTGGATGGCGATAGCCATATTGTGGCGGATGCGCATTATAGCCCCGAAAGTGTTGGTGCGCAGGCGCAGATGGCCGTATTGGCGCATATATTCGAAACTCTGCCCCTTCTTCTGCATCGGGTAGTCGTTGCCGCAGAGGCCATACACCTCCAGATCTTGGCATTGTATCTCCACACTTTGGCCGGCTCCCTGGCTCTCTACCAGTGTTCCGGTGATGCTGACGCATGAGCCTGTGGTGACGCTCTTAAGCAACTGTGCGTCGAAGCGGGTCGGGTCTACCACAATCTGTATGTTCTTGATAGTGGAGCCATCGTTGAGCGCAATAAAGTCTACTGCCTTGCTGCTCCGGTGGGTGCGTACCCATCCCTTTACATTGATATCTTTTCCAAAGTCGGTGCACTTCAGTGCATCAACAACTTTAGTTCTTTTCATATCCAACAATCTTTTTTTAGTGACAATTCTGTTTATTCAAAGGCACCCATACGGAGCATGTCCACCTCTTTCTCTGTGAGATAGCGCCAGTCGCCTCTGCGCAAGTTCTTCTTTGTCAGTCCGGCAAACTGTACGCGGTCAAGTTTCACCACGTGGTAGCCCAGACTCTCAAAGATACGGCGCACGATGCGGTTTTTGCCGCTGTGGATCTCGATACCCACCTGAGTCTTGTCGTTGGGGTCGGCATATTCAATCGCATCTGCATGTACTTCGCCGTCTTCGAGCTGTATGCCATCAGCTATCTGCTGCAGGTCGTGAGCTGTGACGTTCTTGTCCAAGAACACGTGATAGACCTTCTTCTTCAAGAACTTAGGATGGGTGAGCTTGCAGGCCAGCTCGCCGTCATTGGTGAGCAGGAGCACGCCCATCGTGTTGCGGTCAAGACGCCCCACGGGGTAGATGCGCTCAGGACAAGCATTCTTCACCAGGTCCATCACCGTCTTGCGCTGTTGGGGATCGTCGATGGTGGTGACATAGTCCTTGGGCTTGTTGAGCAGTACATACACTTTCTTTTCCAGTGATACCGTCTGGTCGTGGAATTTCACCTCGTCAGAGCGGAGCACCTTGGTTCCCAGTTCTGTAACCACGTTTCCGTTAACAGTCACCACACCTGCCTGGATAAATTCGTCGGCCTCGCGGCGAGAGCATACACCGGCATTGGCGAGGTATTTGTTGAGACGGATGGGCTCGTTGGGGTCTATATGGTCTTCCTTGTATTCTATGCGTTTCTTGAAACTGTACTTTGCGTTAGGGTCGTAACCCGGTGTGCGCTGGCGATAGCCACCCTGCTGGTAGCCGCCCTGCTGACGGTTCTGGTTGTAGCCGCCACGCTGCTGATAGCCACCCTGCTGGCGATTGGGGTTGTAGCCGCCGCGCTGCTGGTAGCCACCCTGCTGACGGTTGGGACGATAGCCGCCTGCCTGCTGGAATCCGGCTCCCTCCTCTTCGGGATTGTTGTAGCGGGGACGATAGCCACCCTGCTGGCGAGGCTGATATCCGCCTTGCTGACGTGGCTGGCCATAGTTGGTACGAGGCTGATAGCCTGCGCCCTCCTCGGTGTTGTTATTGTTGTAACGGGGACGGAATCCGCCTTGCTGACGAGGCTGATAGCCACCCTGCTGACGGTTCTGGTTGTAGTTGCCGCGCTGTTGGTAACCACCTCCGTTGCTGTTGTAACGGGGACGGTACGAACTCTGCTGGGAAGCACCGCTGGCGCTTTGGAGTCCAGCGCCGAAGCCTTCGGGGCGGAATCCGGCCTCTTTGTTGGCGTCGCGGTCGGTGGTGTAGGCACGCTGGGTGCGGATACGTGGCCGCTGTGGTTTCCCACTTGCATGATAATCTCTTTGAAAATTGCCTGTCGGCTTGTAGCCTTCACGGCTTGCTTCGTTCTTCTCAGCATTTGTGTCCTGAGTCTTGTTCTCTATATCCATGTTTTTGTTGTTTTATAGCCTCACGGCTGAGGGTTAATAAATCTTGTTGTTACCTTAATTATTTATTATGTATGATGTTCCAATCAGATACCCGTATAGTTGTGCGGCGTGATAGCCAGCAGTTCTTTTTTGACATCATCGCAGACATCAAGTCCGTTGACGAAGTCGTGTATCGTCTCTTCGGTCATCTTCTGGTTGGTGCGTGTCAGCGCCTTCAGTGCCTCGTAGGGATGCGGATAGGCCTCGCGACGGAGAATGGTCTGGATGGCCTCGGCCACCACGGCCCACATGTCATCGAGGTCGGCGGCGATACGCTCCTCGTTGAGGATGAGCTTGCGCAGACCCTTCAGGGTGCTCTGTATGGCTATCACACCATGTGCTAAAGGCACGCCAACGTTGCGCAGTACGGTAGAATCGGTCAAATCGCGCTGCAGACGGCTTACGGGAAGTTTCTGTGCAAGGAACTGGAGCACGGCATTGGCTATGCCCAGATTGCCTTCGCTATTCTCGAAGTCTATGGGGTTCACCTTGTGCGGCATGGCGCTCGAGCCTACTTCGCCCGCCTTTATCTTCTGCTTGAAGTATTCCATAGAGATATACATCCATACATCGCGATCCAGATCGATGATGATGGTGTGGATGCGGCGGATGGCATCGAAGATGCTTCCCAGATGGTCGTAGTTGCTGATCTGGGTGGTGTACTGCTCGCGCTCCAGACCCAGTTTCTCGCTCACAAAGCGGTTGCCGAACGATTTCCAGTCGTAAGCGGGGTAGGCCACATGGTGGGCGTTGTAGTTACCCGTAGCGCCACCAAACTTGGCCGTGTGCTTGCAGGCCTTGAGAGTGTCCAACTGCTCCGTGAGACGGTACACAAAAACCATCAGCTCCTTGCCCAGACGGGTGGGAGAGGCCGGTTGGCCGTGGGTCTTGGCCAGCATGGGCACGTCTTTCCACATCTCTGCATATTCAGAGAGCTGGGCTATCAGTTCTTCTATTTGTGGAATATATACCTCGGTGAGTGCCTCCTTGATGGAAAGGGGGACACTGGTGTTGTTGATGTCCTGTGAGGTAAGGCCGAAGTGGATGAACTCCTTGTAAGCGTCAAGTCCACCGATTTTATCAAATTCTTCTTTGATAAAATACTCTACCGCTTTCACGTCGTGATTGGTGATTTTCTCGATGTCTTTCACTCTTCCGGCATTCTCTTCGGTAAATGAGCGATAGATATCGCGCAGACGGCCGAACAACTGGTGGTCAAAAGAAGCCAACTGCGGCAAGGGCAATTCGCAAAGGGTGATAAAATACTCTATCTCTACGCGCACACGGTATCTAATCAGTGCATACTCTGAGAAGTAGTCTGCCAAAGACTCTGTCTTTCCCCTATATCGCCCATCTACAGGTGATATGGCGGTCAATACGTCTAAATTCATAACCTACAAAATATAATTCGGTTACAAAATTACTAATTATATTTGATAGCGCATCTATGTTTAAAGAAAAAAAATGCAAAAACACGAAAAAGTCCCGCGGTTATTACCGTGGGACTTCTCTGTGGTGGGCGCTGAGGGATTCGAACCCCCGACCCTCTGCTTGTAAGGCAGATGCTCTAAACCAGCTGAGCTAAGCGCCCTTACTTGTTGTAAGCGGTTGCAA
>SFKY01000095.1 GCA_004554665.1 Bacteroidales bacterium | reverse complement strand
TCACACGTTCTCCCACGACGGTATCGGGATTGAGCAAAAGCACATACTCGCTTTCGCTCTCTTTGATAGCCAAATTGTTGGCACGCGCAAACCCGAGATTGTCTTTGCTTTGGATGAGGCGTACATCCGGAAACCTGCTGCTGATATAAGGAACCGAAAGGTCTTGTGAACAATTGTCCACCACATATATTTGGGCATCCATGTCTCGTAAAGCCTTGGTCAAAGCATCGAGACATTGTTCCAAATAGTACTTGACGTTATAGTTAACAATGACTACCGTCAGTTTCATTATAACAACGTGACGATGTGGGATATACAAAAAACAACGCTAACAACAAGATAATGCCCATATAACCAAAACCAGCATGCACAAAGCAGTAATACAACACCAGATTGGCTATCATCGGCACACAGAGCATGGCCATACGCACAGAGCCCCAAATCCTCAACTGCCTCACCTTGTCATCAGAGACAAGACGACGGTGGATGGCTCCAAACTTGAATAGACGCAACGCAAACGGGATGGCACAAATCGTGACCAGTTCCATAATCGACAGACAGACAAACTCCACATACTTCTCACAAGCTGCAAAGCCTTCCGCCATGAGGCCAGTCTCAAAAACCAGCACCATCAATCCGGCGATGGCGACTGGAATCCACAATTCCAACAACAATATCTTACGAACTTGTTCCATGTTTTCTTATCATATTAGTTGCCAAATGGCGTCCTGTTGAGTATCGAACGCCCCAAAGTCACCTCATCGGTGTATTCCAACTCGTCTCCCACCGACACGCCACGCGCTATCACGCTCACTTTTACATGGGTGTGCGACAATTTTCGGGAAATGAAGAAATTGGTTGTATCGCCCTCCATAGTAGGACTGAGTGCCAGAATCACCTCCTCTATCCCCCCTTGTTCTACCCTTTCCACCAGCGAGGCAATCTCGATATCGCCGGGAGCTATGCCATCCATCGGCGATATAATCCCGCCCAGCACATGGTACAGGCCATGATACTGCTGGGTATTCTCTATCGCCATGACATCCTGGATGTTTTCCACGACACAAATCGTAGTCGTATCCCTACGGGCATCGGAACAGATCGGGCAAAGGTCAGTATCACTGATATTGTGGCATACCCGGCAATATTTGACATCACGTCGCACCGCTTCCACAGCCTGCGCGAATCCCGCCACCGTTTCCACATCCTGACGTAACAGATGGAGCACCAGACGCAAGGCTGTCTTGCGCCCGATGCCCGGCAATTTTGCAAATTCAGACACCGCCTTTTCCAATAGGCGTGACGGATAACGCTGATCCACGTGCCTGTCTGTTAATCGTCAAACAGATAGATACCGATTCCGATCTTGAGACCTACTGTAGAATAGTCGCTATTCTTGAAAGAGTGGTCATAATACACCGCCGGTTCGATGGTGACAGAGCGGTTGACAAAGAAAGCATAACCCAACTCGGCACCCGGCATCACATCATTATAATTGTGTTCGGCATGTACATACTTACCGTTCAATCCCAAGAAGAGACCATTCTGCACAATGTAATAACGCAGTCCGGCTGTAGCGGCCAAATGATCCGCAACCGCCTCTGAGCCATTATGGTTCAGCGAGATAGAGCCCAGCATCATCCAGTTGTCCGTGAAGAGAAGTCCAGCCTTGGCTTCCAGTCCGATATTGAAACCGTTCTGCCCGTTATAGTGCATGTCGAGTCCTGTGAGCGAGGCACCAAGATAGGCTTTCCCCGCCTGAAACTGTGCCTTGGCAGTACCGGCCAGTAATGCCAATGTAACCATGAATAAAAACTTCTTCATTTCTTATTGTTTTTTAGTGTTAATATGTTTCTTATACCATAGGGCGAAGACAGAGCCCACTATGAGTGTCGCTACGATACCAAGTGTATAGGCCAGCGCAGGATTGAGCGCCAACGCCTGATGGCTTATCAATACATAGGTGGAGCACACCGCCGTCATAAACAATGCCGGCACCAGGGTGATGACAAACAGCTTGCGGTTCATAGCCAGATACACGGTGAGTGCCCAAAGCGTGATGACCGACAAGGTCTGGTTTGCCCAGCCGAACCATTGCCATATCGTGTTGAAACCGTCCGGATTCTCCATCTGCCATACCAGCATGGCGATGGCAACGGCAAACATGGGCAGCGCGATGGCAAAGCGTTTGCCCACCTGCTTCTGGCTCATGTGCAGCGCCTCGGCGATAATCAGACGTGCCGAACGGAATGCAGTATCACCGCTCGTGATAGGAGCAGCTACTACGCCCAGCACAGCCAGCACACCTCCTACGATGCCCAACCAGCCTGTACAGACTTTCTCTACAACGGCAGGAGCCGAGAAATATTGTATCAGGGTCTTGCCATTTTCAGTCCCAGCCTGTGCCAAGAAGTCGTTTATTGTCTGTGCGTCAACCACCTCGCGCCATCCTCCGTAATAGAAGAAATACATCGATACCGTTGCCCAGATCAGCGCCACCACGCCTTCGGTAATCATAGCTCCATAAAAAATAGGTCTTCCCAACCGTTCCGACTTCATACAACGAGCCATTAGCGGACTTTGCGTGGCATGGAATCCACTGATAGCCCCACATGCTATCGTGATGAAGAGACAGGGGAAAAACGGGTTCTTACCCATAAAGGTCTCAGTGCCCAAGATGGCGGCAGGCTGGTTATGGTTCGCCGCCCCAAAGTCGCTCCACAGTTCGGGCAAGGCAGGCATCTTGATGAAGAGAACCACCATGAGGGCTACTGCCATAAACAACAGGGCAAATGCGAACAGCGGATAAAACTTGCCGATAATCTTGTCGATGGGCAACATCGTGGCAAACACATAATATACAAAGATGATAAGGATCCATGTCAGCGTGCTCCAACAGAAGTTTTTGAGCAGCAGGGCCGGACTATACACAAACACCACGCCCACCATGAGCAGCAAAAAGACCGAGAACACCAGCATCACACGCTTCACTCCTGTACCCAAGTAGGTACCGATGAGTTGAGGCAGATTGGCACCTCCATGCCTGATGCTCAGCATACCCGACAGAAAGTCGTGTACAGCGCCTCCAAAAATACAGCCAAAGATGATCCAGTAATACGCCGAGGGGCCATACCATGCACCCATGATGGCTCCGAAGATGGGGCCCGTACCCGCGATATTGAGAAACTGAATCATGAAGACCTTCCAGTTGGGCATGGCTATATAGTCCACGCCATCTGCCATGCTCACTGCCGGCGTTGGACGGTCGTCGGGAGCAAACACGCGCTCTACGAACTTACCATAAAAAAGATACCCGGCAACCAAGGCAGCCAAGGCAATAATAAAAGATATCATTTTTCCCTAAAGATTTAAAACGTATATGCAAAGTTAGTGCAAATGATTGTGAATTACAAAAAATCTCTTTACCTTTGTGCAAAATTTTAACAATGAAACGAACTTTAATATTTTTTTTCCTCATATTTTTATTCCTTTCCGTTACGGCCCAATCGCTTTTCTCCCCTTCTCCCAAATACGAGGTCCGCGCCGTGTGGCTGACCACTATCGGAGGTATAGACTGGCCGCACAATTATGCCCAGAACCGGCATGCCATAGAGCGGCAGCAACGCGAACTTTGCGACATCCTCGACCGGCTGCAGCGTGCAGGCATCAACCAGGTGCTGTTACAGACCCGCATCCGCGCCACCACCATCTATCCTTCGGCTTATGAACCGTGGGACGGTTGCCTAAGCGGCCATCCCGGCACCTCGCCCGGCTACGACGCACTGGCCTATGCCATCGACCAATGCCATCGTCGCGGCATGGAGCTCCATGCCTGGGTGGTCACCATCCCGGTCGGCAAATGGGACGCCATCGGATGCAAGCGGCTGCGCCAACGCTATCCCGGACTGGTACGCAAGATTGGTCCAGAGGGCTACCTGAACCCGGAAAAGCCACAGACCGCCACCTATCTGGCCGACATCTGCGAAGAGATTACCCGCCGGTACGATGTAGACGGCATCCATCTCGACTATATCCGCTATCCCGAGACATGGCCCATGCGTGTATCGGCCGACCGTGGCAGGAGCTACATCACCCACATCGTGGAGACCATTCACCGGCGCGTCAAGCCACTAAAGCCTTACATCAAACTGAGTTGTGCACCCATCGGCAAATTCGACGACCTGCCCCGATACCGCAGCTATGGCTGGAATGCTTACAGCCGCGTGTGCCAAGATGCACAGGGATGGCTCAGACGGGGACTGATGGACGAGTTGTTTCCCATGATGTATTTCCGTGGCGAACAGTTCTTTCCCTTCGCCATCGACTGGAGCGAGAATGCCTATGGACGCATTGTAGCACCGGGACTGGGCATCTACATGCTTGCACCGAGCGAAAAAGACTGGCCCCTGGATGTCGTGGCGAGAGAGATGCAGCAATTGCGCTACCACAGACTGGGGCACACTTACTTCAGAAGCAAGTTTTTCACGGACAATGTCAAGGGTATCTACCGTTATGCCCAGCACTTCGACCATGCCCCGGCCTTGGTTCCGCCCATGACATGGGAGACCTCCCACCGGCCCACGGCTCCCTCTGGCCTCAACATTGTTGACGGACAGCTGCAATGGCAGCACGACGGACGTGTGCAGGGAGATACAATATATAATGTATATGCCAGCCTCTCCTATCCCGTCGACACCGACGACGGACGCAACCTGGTGGCCGCCCGCCTATGCCGCAGACAGATCAGCGTCCCCTCCTCTCCTATCCCCCGTTATTATGCCGTGACCGCCACCAACCGCTATGGCATAGAGAGCGACCCGTGCCAGATGCCGGCTCCTCCGACAAGCACCGTAGAGCGTATGACCGACATGCTGGCTTGCGACGGGCACGTGCTCACCTTGCCCAAACGTCATCCGCACTGGGACCACGGCACCATGCTGGCGGTAGAAGATATGACAGGACGCAAAATGCTTGTCACACCGTGGCAAGACCAATCTATCAGGGTAGACCAACTGGCCGAAGGCATGTACCAGTTGCGCAGCCTCAACGCCCGTGGCGTTACCCATCGTTTAGGTTTCTTCCGTATCGTGCGGCGGTAGCTGTTTCGCCACCGCCTGTCAGGCGGCGCGCTCCATGCGCCGCACCTCTTTCCTGAAACGCTGCCAAAACAAGATGCCGGCTACCGTCAAGCCCACGGGGAAAGCAAACCACACGCCCATCAGTCCGAAGTGGAACACAAAACCGAGCAGATAGCCCAACGGCAGACTGATTACAAAATAAGCTACAAAAGCATAGCACACCATCGGTTTCACACAGGCTATACCGCGCAGGGCATTGGCAAAACTGTATTGCAGACTGTCTCCAAACTGATAGAGCACCATGACCACTATCAGGGCTGCCACCGCCTGTTGTACCTCCACACTGTCGTTGAAAAGTGCGCCAAGATGATGTCTGAAGAGCAATACGGGCACCGAGAGCATCAGCGAGATGGCAAAGTTGAGCCTGAAACCGTCACGGGCGTTGGCACGCACGGCCTCAAAGTCGCGATGCCCCACAAACAGGCTCACCCTGACCGACAAGGCTGCCGCCAAGCCCGACAATATCATGTAGAACAGTTGAGACAACGTGATAGCCACCTGATGGGCGGCAAGCGCGATGGTGCCCAACCAACCCACCATGACACAGCTGAAACTGAAAGCAGCACTCTCCATCCCCAACTGTAGGGCTACCGGCCATCCCAGCCTCCCCAGTTCAGCCACATCGGTCCGGCACAGTTTGCAGGCAGACAGATGCAGGTCGTACACCGAGTTTTTACGCCCCAGCAATACGATGGCGCTCACAGCCACTGCCATGCCTACACGCGAAGCCAGCGTAGCCACACCGGCTCCCGTCAGTCCCCACTCGGGGAAACAGCCTACACCATAGATAAGCAGCCAGTTGAGCAAGATATTTACCCCATTGCTCCCTATCATTATCCACATAGGTACGCGCGTGTGGGTAATACCATCAAAAAACTGTTTCAGCGTATTAAACACTCCGACAAAGGGGATTGAGACCAGATTGACCAAGAAATAGGGACGTATCAGCACCATCAGTTCTTCGGGTTGCCCCATACGGTGCAGGTTAAAGTACACCACCGTCATCACCCCCATCAGCAGTGCTCCCACCATTATGTTCACCACCAGCGAGTTTTTCACCTTCTGCCCTATCTCCTCCTTGTGTCCCATGCCGTAAAGCCTACCCACCACGGGGGTGAGACCATACGAGAAGCCCAGATAGGTAAGCAGCACCAGCGTAAACAGGTTGTTGACCAGTCCTGCCGCAGCCAGTTCCTGCGTGCTGTGGTGACCGATCATCAGCGTGTCGGCAAATCCGAGCACGATGGTGCCCAGTTGTCCGATGATGACGGGAATGCCTATCGCAAGGATTTCCCGATAATAATGCTTGTTCTGCAGTGTCTTGTCCATACTTCCTCATGCAAAGGTAGCCATTTTTCTCGCAAACACACCTGCCGTCCCTATTTATTTAACCAAAATATTGATGTTCTCGTTGTGTGTCCTCACCCTATCCCATGCCTCGTGGGCGAGGGATAGGGTGAGGGCACAACAGGGATAGAAATATCCGTGACGGCAAATAGCAGTGCCAAATGCCACGTTTAGCCTCCCTAAATGCCACGTTTAGCTTCCGCAAATGCCGCGTTTATGAAAATAGGGGGGGATTTACCTTTTTATCTGTGGCTGAATCACCCCTATCGCACAAATCCATAATAATATGGGTACATTTACCCTAAATAGAGGTAGGTGGAGTTTGGCGCGGATGCACTACCTTTGCTTATGCTATCAGACCCGCTGCCACCCATTCGTCCTGCCACCAGCACTCCATTTCAGAGGAGGTGAAGTAAGACAGACAACTATCAATAGTAATAAATAGGTAAAATGAGTGTAATCCAATTGGTTACACTCATTTTACTTTTAGTTAAATATTGTATTTCTTTCGTTGTTTACCGATTTTTATCAATAGTGCCCTAAATAATTTGCCATAATATCACGTCAAGCCGCATCAGATC
>SFKY01000026.1 GCA_004554665.1 Bacteroidales bacterium | reverse complement strand
TACCACTGGTCCTCATGGTTGCGCACAAATCCTTTCTCGAAGTGCCACACCGTCTTGTCAGGAGCACCCTCGGTGTCGAACTCGTCATGCCACACGAGCTTCCAGCCATCATCCTGCGCATGACAGCCAAGAGGGATGCACATAAAGGCAACCCCGCATAACATAGTGATAATTGTATTCATCTTCTTAACTTTTTATTAATTTGTAATGTTGACCTTAGACCTTTGACCTTAGTCCTTCGACCTCAGACCTTAGACCTTAGACCTCAGCCCTTCGACCTTACTCCTCCTGCGCCACATAGTCCTTGAGCAACATTCCAAACTCCTTCTTGAAACACTTGGAGAAATACTTCGGGCTGTTGAAGCCCACCTTCACGGACAGCTCGCCAATGGTTATCTTCGGATTCGCCTTTGCTATCCTGCATGCCTCCTTGAGCCTTATCGACGATATGAAGCCCGTGATGTTCTGTCCTGTAAGGGCGCGGAGCTTGTTGTAGAGGGTTGAACTGCTGACACACATGTCAGAGGCGAAAGAGTCGCGGTCGTAGTCAGGGTCGGCAAGATGTGCCCTCACACAGTCAACGGCCTTCCTCACGAAGTTCTCATCAGGGTCGCTATAGTGCTGCTCCTCCACCACAAAGTCGGTCTGCATGGTGAACCGTCTTCTTATACGCTCACGGTTCTCAATGATATTTCTCACCCTTAGCAAGAGGTCATGAAGCTTGAATGGCTTGGTCATATATTCGTCAGCTCCAGTCTCGTATGCCTTGTCGCGGTCCTCATCCCGTGTCTTGGCAGTCAGCAGCAGCACTGGCAGCTGCGCATAGTCATCGCTCTGTTTGATACGCCTTGTCAGCTCTATGCCGTCCATCTTAGGCATCATTACGTCCGACACCACCAGATCGAGGCTCTCCCGATGGATGATGTTTAGAGCCTGCTCGCCATTCTTGGCGGTATATACCTTATAATACTGACCAATCAGCTGGCTCATCAGTCCGAGCAGGTCCTCGTTGTCCTCCACAATGAGTATCGAGTAGTCGCCACAGGGAATGTCACTGGGATATATTGGAGTGCCAGCAGGCTCGTCAATGGCATCAGCATGTATGAGTACCTCAGCCTGACTGTCTATTTCCTCCTCTTGATATTTATCTCTTCCTATAGGGATGTTTATGGTAAATGTGGTACCCTCATCCACCTTGCTCTCGCAGTCTATGCTTCCATGATGCAGCACCACCAGGTCGCGTGTGAGTGACAGTCCTATTCCGGTACCCATGGTATTCATGCGCCTGTAGTCCCCATCGAGGAAACGGCTGTACAGATGCCGCATCTTCTCCCGTGATATTCCTATGCCCTGGTCGGCTACAGTAATGGTTGCCACATTGTCGGCAAAGGTCATACCAACTTCTATCCTGCCATCGTCACGGTTATACTTCACGGCATTCGATAGCAGGTTATACATTATCTTGTCCATCTTGTCGGGGTCAAACCACACGTTAGCCCTCGTACCCTCTCCACAGGTGAATACCATCTGCTGTCCGCGTGCCTCTGCCATAGGACGGATGTTGTCGCATGCCGCCTCAATAAATTCGGCCAGGTTGCGGCAACTGACCTTCAGCCTCAGCTGTCCTGCCTGTGACTTCCTTACCTCCAGTATTTGCCTCAACAGCCTCGTCAGCCTGCTGATGTTGTTCTGCATAAGCATATATTGCCGCTCGTTGCCAGGTGCCTTCTGCCTCAGCTGGTCTATGGCTGCCGAGATGACGGTGAGCGGTGTAAGCAACTCATGGGTGATATTGGTGAATACCACTGCCATCTGCAACCTGTTCTTGGTCTTGATATGCTCTTTGTACCATTTTACCGACAGCCATATGCCACATGCCACTATCAGGAAATATATCACAAACGCCCACCACGTCTGGTACCATGGGGGCAACACCTTTATAAATATGGCGTAAGGCAACTCCACGGTATAGCCAAAGTTGTCGGTAGCCTTCAGGTGCAGGATATAAGATCCTGACGGGATATTCTCCACGGTAGCTCTTCGCAGCCGTGAGTCGGCACTCCGCCAGTCGTTGTCATGTCCCTCAAGCATATAGGCATATTTTGTGCGGCTGTTGCCGGAATAGTTCAGCAGCACAAACTCCACCGACAGCTTGCTCACGCCATGTGGCACCACAATGCTGCGTGTGTACCTTGGTGTCTGCTCCGTGAGGCTATGTCTCTGGGCGGAGTCCAGCTCCATATATCTTTTTCCGTCGAGCAGTATGTCTGTAACCAACAGCCTTGCCCTATTCCTTTTCTCACTCACCATAGCCTTGGTAGGTTCAAAGGATATCATCCCTCCGTCGCTGCCGAAGTATATCTCCTTGCCAAGGCGGTAGGTGGCATTGGGATAGAAGGTTGCCGCACCAAGGATGTCCTCATCGGTGAAATGGGACGGAATCACGCTTCCTTGCTTGTCGATGGTAAGTCTCACGAGACTCCCATCCGCTGCGAGCCATAGGTTGCCGTATACATCCTCATTGATGGAGAACACCCTGTCGCCATCGATATTGTATATCTTGTTCACAGCGATGAACAAGTCCTTGACGCTATCGTAGCGGAACAGTCCTCCGCTGACACTTATCGCCCACAGGCGGCCATGGGAGTCTGCATAGCAGCTGACGGCATCGTCCACGGCGTATTTGCCATTGCCGGGATAGTATCTTGAGAAACCATAGCGTCCGTTGTTGTCGCTAATCCTGACGATGCCCATATTATCGGTTGCCACCCAGACATTACCCTTGCTGTCCTGGGTAAAGCCCCTCACATCGCAGTTGCTGAAGTCGCCATGTCCATCCGCCATCTTCATTATGTCGCCACTGTTGTCGGGTCTCACACGGGAGAGGCATGAGCGCTGTCCCACCCACACATTTCCCTTGCTGTCCTCGAACAGGCTGTTTACGTAATTGTCGCCCATCCAGGAACATGACTGCGCATCTATCATCTCGGCCTGCTGTCCTGCCTTCTTGGAGATGATGCCATAGCTGTTCGAGGCCATCCACAGTGTGCCGTCACGCCGCCTGATGATGGATGTTATCCTTGTCGACAGTCCCTTGTCGAGCACGTTGTCGAAGAGGGGAATATCCTTATTGAACATAGAGGTACCGTCGGCACGGTTGTATAGCACGAGACCGTAGGGACTGACTCCCATCCAGAACCACTGGCCATCGGCAGAATACAACGAGCACACGGCTCCCAACGACGCCAGCCTGTCCTCAAGATGAAGCGCCGACGTGCGGAAGGGCGACGGCTGGGTAGAGAACTGGAACAGCCTGCCAGAGATTGTTGTGGCCCATATTCTGCCCGTTTCATCGACAGCGATATCGTTGCACAGTCCTATGGAATAGCCTGCCGCATCGGTGTACTTCTCCAAGGTCTTCTTCTCTGGGTCTATGATGCTGATACCTTCAATGGTGGTTCCCCATAGTTTCTTCGTCACTGGGTCCTCGACAATCTTATAGAAAGTGGAAAAGTCCTTGCCCTGCCCAGCCACAGTGACCACCTCTGTCCCTGGCCAACGGTCTGGCTCCGGCATCATCAGCAAGCCATAGCCCCATGTGCCTATCCACAGCCTGTCCTTGCTGTCGAGCAGCAACGAATAGGCTGAGTTCAGGGCATTGAGCGGCCGGTATTGCCTTATCATCCTGCGCTTGATGTCGAAGTGCAGGAGTCCGGTGTTCCATGTGCCAATATACAGGTTTCCCTCGCGGTCCTCAACCATTGACTTGACACTGTAACCATAGCGGCTGAGTTTTTTTCCTGTGGGGTCGAGGAATGTGCAGTTCTCACTGGTGAAATTCTCGAAGGTACCAGTCTCGGGCAAGAAGCGCGTAAGGCCACCATCGGTACCTATCCATACAGTACCGTCGGAAGAGGTAAACAACGAGTAGATAATCCTCTGTCTGTCATCTGGAAGGAAGAAGGTGCGGAACTCGCCCGTCCTCTGGTTCATCCTCACAAGTCCGTTACGGGTACCAAGCCATAGACAATCGTTGTGGTCCTCGGTAATGCTTATAACGGTGTTGTTGGGAAGTATGCCCGGCGAGAATGCCGTCGAGCGGTAGGTGGCCATTTCATATCCATCCCATGATTTCAGTCCCGAACTGCTTCCTATCCACAACAGACCACCCTTATCGAAAAGCAAACATCGCAACTCGTCAGACTGCGAGGGCTTAATGGTGGAGACAACACGATATGGCAACGACTTGGACTTGGTCGTTGTCAGAGTCAGGAGCAGACTCAGCGCAAACAGGATAGTTCTCTTCATGAATGGTAAAAATGCCAAATCACATACCAGGGATAAGTGCCAAGATAAATATGGCTGATAGAATGCAAAGATAAGGAATAAAGTCGAAACAACTGCCTGATATAGGTATTTTAACGAATTATGGGTGTCAAATAATGATAAGTGGGTATCAATGAGAAACTATATACTTACCTTTGCAGCGATAAAAGAAAGTAAACGTTTTCATAAGTTTTATTTAGAGATTAAGAGATTGTGACACTGTTTTTTTAACTAACAATTATCACACTGTTCATTAGAGAGAATGCTCCAGTTACCCATCCGTGACCGATCGGTAATTTGGAGCATTCTTATTTTGCTGCAAGTGCGTGCCGGGTATGTATTTGCTGCAAATAGTCAACCTAAATCTGGTAACTACGCAGGTTCCCGTTTTGGGTACAACAAACTGGACACCATAGTTACTTATACTTCACCGGCTCCACGTTATCATTCTTGAGCACATCCGCGAAGTCCTGTGGTTTGACTGTTACCGGGCCACGCATAAACTCAGGCACATTATAGCTCTTCATAAACTGGCGATGGTAGTCGGGGTCTGCCTGCGGCAGCTCAAACGCCTTAGTTGCATTGCCCTTGCCATCGACATGAGAGAAGAACAGACGGGTGTATACGCCATCCGTGCGTCTTGAGGAGAATATAATCCACTTGCCATTGCTCGACCAGTTATGGAAGCTCTCAGCCATTGGAGAGTTGGCTTTCGTCAGTGGCCATACCTTAGCGTCTGCGAGGCGCAACATATACAGGTCTGCGTCACGGTGCCAGATATGGAAGCATCCCCATCCGCCCATGGTAAAGAGCAGGTATTGTCCATCGGGAGACAGACGGGGCAGCGTGGCACTCTTCCCCAAGGCGGCAGCATCGAACACCAGCTCACGGGGGCCAAACTGCAGGGTTTCGGTATTGAACGGCTTGCGATAGATGGAGTACTTAATCTCCTTGGCACGCATAATACTTTCCGCATCACGACTCATGAGGCCACGGAACTCGAAGTGGGCACTGACATAGTATAGCCACTTGCCATCGGGCGACCAGCTGGGGTAGCACTCAAACTCCGTAGAGTCGTTCTCGATGTTAGTCACCGTATTGTTGTCGATATCATATATAATAAGGTCACTCTGCGAGTCCAGGACCTCAATCTTGTTGATGTCGCGGGTGTGGAAGCTCTGCATTGTCTTGTTGGTGCTGTATGCGATGAGCTTGAGCCAAGGATGCCACGACGGGTATACTCCGGCAGAGAGTATGGAGTCGTTCTTCATGTTCACCTTCTTTATCTTGCCGTCGTATGCCACCACGGTACCTCCATGGTTGTGTCGTGCGTGGAACTGCATGCGCTGCGGGTTTCCCGCCTGGTAGTTGTGGCAGTTTATGCACTGTCCGTCCACCTCTGTGCTGAGCATCATGTTGCCGTAGATGACACTCTCTTCGTAGTTCTCCAGATTTCGCTGGTTGATGGTCAGGTCCTCGTATGTGACATACGAGGGTGCTATGAGCCTATAGCTGATATAGCTGTCGATGGAATCGGGCGAAATGTGTATAGCGAAGGGTTTGTACCTTGTCCATGCACCGCCATTCTTTGCAAACACCTCTACGGTGATGTCCTTGCCCGCCGCCTTGGCCGCAAGAGCCTTCCAGTCGTCTATGTCAGGCATGGCCTTCCGGCCACCGCATACAATCTCCTCGCCTTCGGCAGAATAGCGTGTCACCACCTCTTCGGCATCCTGCATGAGCTGCAAGGACAGTGGGGCGATGTTCACAGGCACGGTAACATCGATATAGTCGGGGTAGATTTTTGGCAAAGCCTTGCTGTCGGCATATTGCGTAGGCACCTCAGCCTGATGGCATGAGGCCAGCAGGAGAAGGGTTAATGCTATGGAAAAGATATTCTTCATTGTATATAGTTGATGTTTTATTGGGTGTTCTTAGAACCTCTTGCTAAGGGGGTGGGAAGAGGGGATAGAGGGGATAGATATTATAGAGGAGATAGATATTATAGACGTTATAGACATTATAGACATTATAGATTTATACTATGCTTTAATAGCTTTTCTGGTTGCGTATCAGGAAATACTCGTAGTAGAAGGTGCCGCCATACATGGGGTACAGGATAGGCTTGAGCTGTTCCTCCGTAAGCCCTGCATTCTGCTGTGCCAATGCCATGAAGCCCTCGTAGTTGCTCTTCACCTCCTCGTCGAAAGGCATGTTGGAGATGTCCACCTGGTTCTCAAGATGCCCATAGAGGTATGCCGCCTCCTGATAGTGTGTGGGCATCCTCTCGCCCTGGTGTATCTGTGCGTAATGGAAGAAGCGGGGCCAGAAGAGCTGTATGTCCTTCTGCTGCAGGGCTGCCAGCAGTGTCTGCTCCTGATAGAGCGGGTCGCTGCTGTCCTCGTTGGAGAACATGTTGAGAAGGAATATCTCCACAAGGGTGTTGTCGGAGGTCAGCACGTCCTTGGCATCCATGTAATGGGCAATGGTAGCAAACTCGCTGTCCTTGGCTATCAGCTTCGGATTTCGGATATACGCCTCATAACGTTCAGCATAGCCGGCATAATATTTTGTCTGCTTCAGTATGTCCATATATTTCTTTGCTGCCACCAGCTCACCATTGACGAGCGAGCATTTCAGCAGGTATTTTATGAAGTCTACCCTCCATCCGTACTCCACACCGTCCTCAAGGCACCAGCGGTAGCAGAAGTTCACCTTGCCGTAGTTGAAATACAGCTGCTTGCCGCCCGTCTGCGTAAGCCTTACCAGGAACGGAGCATTGCAAGGCGCATCACCATTCTTGTATCTAAACATCTCGTCGCCGGCACGTCCGAGCCTTGTGAGCGCAAGGTTCTTCATCATCCACATCATTCGTGTCGGCTCCTCGTCGGCATCCATGGAGCGGTACTCGCTGAGCACTCCTTCCCAGTCCTGGTTGTCTATGCAGTGGTACATGCGTATCTCGTGGTGGAAATTGCGGTCCTTGTACCAGAAATGCCATGTGGCAAAAGCCACGCAGCCAACAAGCACGAGCTGTGACGACCAGAACAGAAGCGGACGGCGAGGCTTGGCAGGCACGCTCACCCTGACAGTCAGGGCCAATACTGCCATTAGTGCTGTCATCACTATCCAGGGTGTATAGTATGCGGGGTATCTGTCAGGCATCAGGAACAGCGGCATACCCGTGAACCATATATTTTCAATGCTCGTCTGCACAAAGACCATACGGTAGAAGAGCAATGGCACGGCAGCGACAGACAGCAAAGCCACTATGCAGTCGGTGACCTTTGATGCCACGGAATCATTGACAACCCAGGACATGACAGCCATGACTATGGCGGCTATGAGGGCATAGACACCCGCCACAGGATAGAGCAACGCCACGGCAACAGGGATAAAGGCTGTGCGCAGGTGCCATCTTACGGGCAGGCAACGGTATGCCCACACCACGGCGAGTGACAGGCAAAAGCCTACCGTAGTGGCAAAGAAATGCCCACGGAACTTTAGGTAGTATATCCAGTAGCCCAAGTCTACATCGGTAATCACCATCAGTGCCAACGGCAACAGCAACAGCGCACTATAGCGGTTGGCGATGCGGAATGTCCTCTTGAAAAGCCACATCAGCAATGCCCACCACAGGCACAGCAGTGTCACACCAAGAGCTGGATGATAGAAAAACTGCGTGAAATAACACCCCAGCCATGTCAGGAAGCCTCCTGACACAACAAGCTGCTGCTTGAAGAACAAGGGGGTATAAAGGAACAAATTCAGCTCCTGTACCTTGAAAAGATAGTCTGACTCGAAGACAACAAGGATAATCCCCACTGCCAGGAGTGCCGCCAGAGGCAGCATCCATGACAGCAGGGCGGTTGTCGTCATAAAAGGTTTCTTGTCAGTTAGTTTAGGTTTAGCCATATAGTTATTCTTGTGTAGTTTTTTTAGGGGGTAGAGGAGATAGATATGATAGAGGAGATAGATATATTAGAGGAGATAGAGGGGGTAGACTAATTATTTCTTCCTCGGCTTTCTCCTTGCCCATCCTTCCTCAGAGAAGTCGGGCTCATCGTCTCTCTGTTTGAACGGACGGCCTTTCATAAGCTCACGCCAATCGCCATTTGCACTTTCGCGACGACGCTCAGCCTTGCTCTTGCCTTTTCGCTCTTCATTCCTGCCTCTTCTCTCTTCACTCTTTCCTCTTCCATGCCCTGGTTCATCTGCATCGTTGCACCTTACGGCACGTCCCTTGTACTCTAATCCATTGAGAGCCTTCATCACTCTCCTGGCATCTGCCTCGGGCACCTCTATGTAGCAGAACTTCGACAGCAGGTCGATGTGGCCGACATCCTGCCGCTGCTTCATATTGCGGTTGAGGAACTGCATTATCTCACCGGGATAGAAGCCATCTGCCTTGCCGAGGTTTATGAACAGTCTCTTGTAACCAGGCTCCGACTCGTGCTTGCGCCTTCCGCCCGACACCTTTGCCCTTGGAGCATTCCCGCTTCTTCCACTCTTTGCCGACGGCTTCTCAATGACGGGCGCATCCTTGTAGTAGTCGAGGAAGCGGCCAAAGGTCATCGTCACCATCTTCTTTATAATATCCTCCTTGTCGACATACTCGAACTGGCGCATGATGTCAGTCATATACGGGGCAATCTGCTCCTCGTCGACATCGGTCTTCATGATGGTGTCCATCTGCTTGTAGAGCTGCTTCTTGCATATCTCCTCAGGTGTTGGCAGGGTGCCATCAACAAACTCCTTGCCTATCTCCCGCTCAATGTTCCTGACCTTAGTCTTCTCTTTCGAGTGGATGATGGATATCGACGTACCTTTCTTGCCTGCACGGCCTGTACGTCCGGAGCGGTGGGTATAGTTCTCTATATCGTCGGGCAGTCCGTAATTGATGACATGGGTGAGGTCGTCGACATCAAGTCCTCTTGCTGCCACATCGGTGGCAACAAGCAACTGCACGGTATGCTGCCGGAACTTCTGCATCGTAAGGTCTCGCTGCTGCTGGCTCAGGTCACCATGTAGTGCCTCTGCGTTGTAACCGTCCTTTATCAGCTTGTCGGCAATCTCCTGTGTCTCCACCTTTGTACGGCAGAAGATGATGGCAAATATCTTCGGATAGAAGTCCACGATACGTTTCAGGGCAAGATACTTGTCTCGCGCGTGTACCATATAATATATATGGTTTACATGTTCCGCACCCTCGTTTCTGCTTCCCACTACAATTTCCTTGTAGTCGTTGAGATAGCTCTTGGCAACCCTCTCCACCTCCTTGCTCATAGTAGCCGAGAACAGCAGGGTGTTACGGTCGGCAGGCACATTCTCGAATATCTCGTTGATGGAGTCGGCGAAACCCATATTGAGCATCTCGTCGGCCTCATCGAGCACCACATTCTCTATATTGTCGCACTTCACCACCCCACGGTGCATGAGGTCGATGAGACGGCCTGGCGTAGCAACGATAATCTGCACGCCATGCCTGAGCGTGCGTATCTGCGTCTCTATCGACGCACCACCATACACGGCAGCGACATGCAGGCCGTCTATGTATTTGGCAAAGTCGTTGAGATCATCTGTAATCTGCAGGCACAGCTCACGGGTAGGGCTGAGCACCAGTGCCTGCGGCATCTTGTTCTTCGGGTCTACCTTCTGCAACGTAGGAATGCCGTAGGCGGCTGTCTTGCCCGTTCCTGTCTGCGCGAGAGCTATCACGTCGTTACCGTGACCAAGCAGATAGGGTATAACCTCCTCCTGAACAGGCATGGGCTGTTCAAATCCCAGTTCCTCAATGGCGCGGCGAATCTCCTCGCAAACGCCCAGTTCTTCAAATGTCTTCAAAATTGATATTAAGCTTAATTTGGTGCAAAGTTAACACTTTTAATGCAAAGAACAATGTTTTCAGAAAAAAAACAATACCTTTGCAAGGATGAAAGATGAAGGTTTAAGGTTTTAAGTATTAGGAGTTAAGGAGGGGCCAAAGCAAAATCAGCCAAATGAGGAAAAATCTTGTATAAACCATATAACTATACAATTATGAAAATAGGAGTATTCTGCTCTGCCAACAACAACATCGACCAGGATTTCTTCCGTCTGGCCGATGAGCTGGCAACATGGATGGGCAACAACGGACACACACTGGTATGGGGAGGATGCAATCTCGGACTTATGCAGCAGCTCGGCAAGAGCATCAAGGCGGCAAAGGGCAGGTGCATCGGCATAGTACCGCAAATCATCGAGAAGGGAGGGCGCGCCTTCCAGGATATTGACATTTATATTCCCTGCGACAGCCTCAGCGACCGCAAGGACCTGCTGCTCGCACATAGCGACGTCATCATAGCACTGCCAGGAGGCATTGGCACTCTTGACGAGATATTCACCGTGGCAGCCGCGCACACCATAGGCTACCACAACAAGAAAATCATACTCCTGAACGCCAAAGGCTTCTGGGACTCCCTCATAGCCATGCTCGACGACCTGCAATCAAAAGGTGTCATACGAGGACTGTGGCGAGACTATATCCTTGTGGCCAACAGCGTCGACGAAGCCGTGAGTGCCTATCTTTCCTCCGATACTTAGGGAAATCAGCCTGAAGAGCTGTACCAAACAATACCATCAAGAGAGGTACAGCCCTCCAGGCTGAAATTTGATGATGGTTTAATGTACCGGGGGCGTTGCCTCCGGCTACTCAGATATAGCCTTCCAGGCTATGTTCCCACTTTGTTATTTAGCGTGAATTCGGTAAATAATACCTTCATCGGCCTATTTCGGGCTCAGTGGAAATTCAGTGGGGATTTAGCAACCATGACCTGCCTGGAAGGCAGTACTAAGCGAAGCGGTCTTAACCCTGTACATACGAGCGTAGCGAGGATGTGCAGGGGAGAAAGACGGGGTGGGACATCTGCCTGGAAGGCAGTACCTATTACATAGGTCATGTTTTAGCCTGCTTGCAAGGTACTGCCTTCCAGGCAGACGCAGGCTGGGTGGCATCTGCTACCCGAGCACACCTCCTTCGTCGGTGTACCCGGTTAAGACCGCTTCGCTTAGTACTGCCTTCCAGGCAGGTGCAGTCTGTGTGACATCAGCTATTACTTACAAATATAAGCATAAAGCCATAACCTTTGATTGGAATTAAACCCAAATCGGTCATTAGCGTTATGATGATAACAACTCTTGTTTTTGAACAGATGTCTCTACGTTTTGAGGGCGCAATGGGGTTCCATTGTAACCGAAAAACGGAAAGGCAGATGACGAAAAGAAAGTTTGTTTGCGCATAATAGTCTAATGGCCGATTTGGGTTAAAATCTGTCCTATGATTACTGTAAAAGAAAACAATAAATGTAATATAATAACAATATCAATAATGATTCGAATCATCAAAACTTTCGCCATCGCTCTCTTTCTCATGCTTGGGGCTGGCACAGCCATTGCCCAGACCCATTTCCGTACGCTTTCGTTCGATGCAGCCCTGTCTGCTGCCAAGCAGGAGAAGAAGATGGTGTTCATAGACTTCTATACCGATTGGTGCGGCCCCTGCAAGATGATGGCCCGCGATGTCTTCCCCCAACCCAAGGTGGGCGACTACTTCAACGCCCGTTTCGTCTGTCTCAAGCTCAATGCCGAGAAAGAGGGCAAGGAGCTCGCCAAGAAATATCAGGTGAGTGCCTATCCCACCTACGTGGTGCTCGATGCCGACGGTAAGATGCTGATGACGGCCAAGGGTGCGATGGATGCCGACGATTTCATAGCCAAGATAGCGTCGGGCATAGACCCTGAGCGTTCTCCTGAGCGCATCCGCCAGCGCTATGAGGAGGGCAAGCGTACCCCCGAGGTGGTCAATGCCTATGCTTTGCAGCTCATGGAGCAGCAAAAAGAGACCGAGGGTTTCAAGGTGGTAGACGATTACTTCGCTTCGCTCACCGACAAGGAGCGTCTGTCGGCTGCCAACTCGTTTCTCTTTACCCGCTATACGGTGAAGATAGACGATGCGAAAGGCAAGTTTATGGTGAGCCACATCGCCGAGTTCGACCCTGCGGTCAGGCCGGCGGTAGAGAAGCGCATGCAACAGTTGTTCCACAGTGCGGTCTCTTCCTACTTTTCCGGTTACATGCTCCGCGAGGGCAAGTACGATGAGGCCACCTACCAGCAGCTGAAGCAGCAGATCCAGAGCCTCAGACTGGATGCCCAATACAGTTATGCCCCCATGTTCGAGCTGGTGGAGAGCCGGGTCAAGGACAGCGATGCCGTCTTCTTGGACAACTGCGAGAGGGTGTACGACACCTTGGATCCCAAAGACCGCACTCTGCTCTTGCTCAATCTCACCCGTCTGATAGACACCAAGGACAAGGCCATGCACAAGCGCATGTCCACCTTTATCCGTAGTCGTCTTAGTACGATGGATGCCAATACCATTTCGTTGGCTGGCCGCATACTCGGCACCATCGAGCGCTGATCATCGTTAACCCAACACGCTATAGCTTCCTGCCCAGGGAGTCTGCCCATGCCCTTCTCGTCTCAAGAGATAGTGCATCAGCAGACGCGCTGGGCAGTTTCTTTTGTATATTGATATTTCCTCTCGGCAGCATACATAGATTTGCTGCAGACTGATATTGGATGTTTTGCCCTCACCCTATCCCTTGCCCTCCGTCGCCAATCACAGATTGGCTCCCCTCATAGAGGTTAGAGACACTTCGGGTGTCTCCTATGCTACGCATACCTCTATTCGCCCACGGGGCGAGGGAAACCCTGCCATAACTTTTCTATAGCAAGATTACATGGGGAAGGATGTAGCAAGAGTTCCCTCGCCCCATGGGAGAGGGACAGGGTGAGGGCACCATAGGCCTTATAACCCATATAGATACACTAAGTATTTCCTTTTCAGCTTCTCTTGTGTTATTGGATGTACTTTCTGATGGTTCTGATTGCACGGTTCTGCTCGCCCTCATATCGCATCTTGTCGTTTGCACTATACTTGATGATGCGGGCGGTATCGTCCTGCAGGTCATCATAGAGCACAAGCAGAGGAAATTTCTCACGATTCGTCAGTTCTTTTGCCACCAAAGGCAGAATCTCCTTTCCCATGTCACGCAGCGCTTTGTATTCGGGCAGCTCCTTATAGGACATTGTGCTGCTACTAAGCATCATGCGCATGTCTGTATGTATGGCATTCTCCCATTGTTCCAATAGTTCATAAAAGCGTCTTGCCGTCTTTGTTGACACTCCATCTGCACGAAACTTGACGATAGCCATTTCTTCCTCAGACAATGGAGCTGAGTTTAGCTCCGACAAGGGGGATTGTTGTGCGAGCAGACTGCTTTCAGAATGTGCACGCGTACGATTGGTAAGGTCAGGATGTGTACTGAGACCTTTATTGGTATTGTTTTCAGATAGGCATGCCATGAAACAGAAGGCAACGGAAGCGAACAATATTCTTTTCATCGGCGTAGTTGGTTTGATTCAGGATAAAGATAGGAAAAATAATGATATGTCAGTACAGGTTTTGGTTTAATTAAGGAATGTTGGATGATATTTTCAAACTGCTTCGTGGAGGCAAATCAACACGATTATCACCCAATGACACATCCTGTAGACTGTGTTCTTGATTTTTTGCCCTCACCCTGACCCTCTCCCGATGGGCGAGGGAAGCCCTGCCATAGTTTTCCTATAGCAAGATTAAATGGGAATAAATGTGGTAAGAGTTCCCTCGCCCCGTGGGCGAATAGAGGTATGCGTAGCATAGGAGACACCCGAAGTGTCTCCGGCCTCTATGGGGGATCCAATCTGTGATTGGCGACGGAGGGCAAGGGATAGGGTGAGCAAAACTATAGGGAAGGCTATATCTCTGCCAGCGATGTACTCCTTGCCAGACCTAAACGTGGCGTTTAGCCCACCTAAATGCCATGATTAGGCGGCTAAAGGTGGCATTTGGCTTTCCTGTCTATCATGGAGCCGAAAATGGATAATGGCAGATAGGGATGGAAATTCCCACCTATTTATTTTGAAAATTCGTGAGTTTTTTTTAGTTTTGCAATAGTTATGCTGTTATAAGAGTCGATTGAAGATGGGAAAACGATATACCTTTGAGATCTGCGCCAATTCGGTGGAGAGCTGTGTGGCCGCCCAACAGGGTGGAGCCGACCGTGTGGAACTGTGTGCAGCCATTCCCGAGGGTGGCACCACCCCCTCGTATGGCGAGATGACCGTAGCCCGCCGCATGCTTGATATCCGGCTCCATGCCATTATCCGTCCGCGTGGCGGCGATTTTCTCTATACCCCCATTGAGGCCGATGCCATGCTCGCCGACATCCGCGCCGCGCGGGCTGTGGGTGCCGATGGCGTGGTGGTGGGCTGCCTTACCCCTGACGGCGACCTCGACCTGCCCCTGTTGCAGCGTCTCCTCGATGAGGCCAAGGGCATGTCGGTCACCTTTCACCGTGCTTTCGACCGCTGTCGCCAGCCCCTGCAGGCGCTCGACCAGCTCATCGCGTTGGGTGTGGACCGCGTGCTCACCTCCGGACAGCAGCCCACTGCCCCCGAGGGTGCCGACCTGCTGCGCCAGTTGGTGGCCCGTGCCGATGGGCGCATCGCCATCATGGCCGGCTGTGGAGTCAATGAGACCAATATCCGCGCTTTGGCCGAGGCCACGGGCGTGACGGAGTTTCATTTCTCGGCACGCGAGGCGGTGGCCAGTGCCATGCGGCTGCGCAACGATGAGGTGAAGATGGGCAGTAGCGAGGCCGACGAATATTCGCGCATGGTGACCACGGCGCGGCGCGTGCGAGCCACCATTGCCCAGTTGGATGCTAACTACTAACAGAATCATATAATTAAAAACCAAGTCATTATGTCAAGACGCAACCATTTAGTACTGCTCTTGCTTTGCTTGCTCTCCTTGCCCTGTGCAACCGTGCGTGCACAGCAGGGTGGAGACTACAAGGCACAGTTGGAAAAAGATTTCCGTGTCAAGCAGGCGGCCTTGTCTTACGGCCATCTGTTTGATATCTTCAACACCTCCATGACCCCTGCCGAGCGCGAGGCCATGCAGTTTCTCTACGCCTACATGCCGGCCAACGATGTGGCCGACTACGAGGGCGAGTTCTTCCTTGCCAATGTCCGGGCGTCGCTGCAGGTACGTGGCCAAGTGTCGTGGCAGGTGCCCGACGATGTGTTTCGCCACTTTGTGTTGCCTGTCCGCGTCAACAACGAGAACCTCGACAGCGCGCGCATGGTGTTCCAAAAAGAGCTGTTGCCCCGTGTCAAGGGACTCAACCTGCACGATGCCGTGCTCGAAGTAAACCACTGGTGCCACGAGAAGGTCAACTACACCCCCTCCGACATACGTACCAGCGCGCCCCTGTCTACCATGCGCACAGCGTGGGGACGTTGCGGCGAAGAGTCCACCTTCTTGGTGGCTGCCCTCCGCTCCGTGGGCATCCCTGCCCGTCAGGTCTATACGCCGCGCTGGGCCCATACCGACGACAACCATGCCTGGGTAGAGGCTTGGGTGGATGGCAAGTGGCACTTCCTGGGTGCCTGCGAGCCCGAGCCCGTGCTCGATTTGGGTTGGTTCAACGCTCCAGCCTCACGCGGTATGCTCATGCACACCAAGGTCTTTGGCCGATACTTCGGTCCAGAGGAGGTGATGTCGCGTACCGCCACCTTTACAGAGATCAATGTCATCAGCAACTATGCCGCCAATGCCCCCATCACCGTGGTGGTGAAAGACGAGAAGGGCAAACCGGTCAAGGGTGCCCGTGTCGAGTTTCGTATCTACAACTACGGCGAGTTTTATCCCGTCTCCCGACAGACCACAGCAGCCGATGGTGCGGCCAAGCTCTCTGCCGGACTGGGCGACATGATGGTGCTGGCCGTCAGCGGACAGCGCTTCGGCGTGACCAAGGTGAGCTTCGGCAAGGAGCGTGAGGCCGTCGTGGTGCTCGACCGCAAGATAGGTGTTACTTACGAGGTAGACATGGACCTGGTCCCGCCTGCCGAGCATCCCAATCTCCCGGCCGTCACGCCGGAACAGCGTGCCGAGAACGACCGCCGTTTCACTTGCGAAGATTCTATCCGCAATGCCTATCGTGCCACCTTCCTTTCGGGTGGTGCCAAGGAGCTGGCCGAGCAGTGGGGCGATCCTGCCCGTAAGTACCTTACCAAGTCCCAAGGCAACTGGCGCTGCATACTCGATATCCTCCAGCGTGCCAAGACACCAGCCGAGTGGAACCGTACACTCGACCTGCTCTCTACCTTGAGCGACAAGGACCTGCGCGATGTGCCCTATCAGGTGCTGGTAGATGCCCTCGACCAGACCGCTGTGGGCAGCGACGTGCGCCATGTGCTGGCTCCCCGTGTGGCCAATGAGCGCCTGGTGCCTTACAGGGCCTACCTCATACGCGAGATGAAGCCCGTCTTGGGCAAGGATTGGGGCAATGTGCGCAAGACCATCGACTTCTGCAAGAAGCAGATTACGCTGCGCGAAGACCTGACGGTGGCCAGCACGTATGCGTCGCCCATCGGCGTGGCCCGTGCCCGTGTGGCCGATGCCCAGTCGTTGGGTGTGTTTTTCGTGGCCTTGTGCCGTACCCAGGGCATACCGGCGTGGGTAGACATGGTGACGGGCAACGTGTTCTACGAGGAGCAGGGCCGTGCCGTGCATGTAGACCTCACTGGAGGTTCCGACAAGCCGCTCCGTATGGGCAAGTTGCAGCTCGCCTTTGAGCCCCAGGCCCATCAGACAGACCCTGAGTATTACATCCACTTCACGCTCAGCCGCTTTACCGATGGCCATACGTTCTCCCTGCTCAACTATGATGATGGCAACAAGTGGTCTGACACCTTTAAGGAGCCGGCAGAGGTAGAGGCTGGCTACTACCTCATGTCCACGGGAACCCGTTTGGGCGACGGCACGGTGCTCAGCCGCCTCAAGTTCTTCACGGTAGGCGAGCAGGCCACGGCCAAGTCTGATATCTGCCTGCGCGAACAGAAGGGTGCTGTCACCGTCATCGGTAACTTCAATTCGGAAAGTGCGTTTACCGAAGTCGAATCGGGAGCCGCCACCACCATCCTCAAGTCTGCCGGTCGCGGCTATTACGTCTTGGGTCTGCTGGCGGTAGGGCAGGAGCCCACCAACCACGCGCTGCGCGACATCGCCGCCCGTGCGGCAGAACTGGAGAAGTGGGGGCGCAAGATGGTGCTGCTCTTTGCGTCGCGTGCCGACTACGAGAAGTATCTCAAGGCACCCATCTCGGGGCTTCCCTCTACCGTGGTCTTCGGTATCGATACCGACGGCAGCATAGGCCGCAACCTGCGCGAGGCCATGAAGCTGCAGGCCAACACACCGTTGCCGGTCTTTGTCATCGGCGACACGTTTAACCGTGTGGTCTTCGAGAGCCACGGTTATACCATCGGTCTGGGTGACCAGATGCTCAAACTCATCCACGGCCTCTAACAGGCCCTCGGATGCGGTCATGTCAAGCCCCTTCCCTTGTCTCCGCGGCAAGAGAGGGGGCTTGGTGTGTGGATGGATGCCGGTCATGGCTTGCCTTGTTATATATTAAAGGTGTGGCTGCGTGGGGTGAAGTGGCGTGCTTCGTCGGCCATTTAGGACAAACTATCCTAAAAAGCGCACAGAGATTCTGCTTATTTGCGAATAAAGTAGTATATTTGCATGACGGTCAAAAAAAGATTCATGCAGACTCACCCTACATCCAGTTCCCAGCCCGATTCGGCCTCTGGCCTGTGCGAGCATTTGGGCATACGTTTTGTCTCTATGGAAGAAGGTCTGGTCACAGCCACCATGCCTGTCGACGAGCGTACCTGTCAGCCTTTTGGCATCCTTCACGGCGGAGCCTCGCTGGCTTTGGCAGAGAGCGTGGCCGGCCAAGGGTCGCTGCAGCTCTGTCAGCAAGGCTACGTGCCCTGTGGCATACAGGTAAGCGGCAACCATCTGCGCATGGTGCGGCTGGGACAAACCGTGACGGCGCAAGGTCGACTGCTGTATGGAGGAAAGTCACAGCATGTGTGGAGTGTGGATATCATGGCACCCGATGGCGAGCTGGTCTCCACAGTCCGGGTGGTTAACCAGATAGTGAAACGTCGCGCATGAACGGGTGTGGTGCTTCCTTGCAGCGTAGCATAGACCGCTTGGTGGCGGCCAATGGCAGTTTTGCCCTCTACCGCCTGCCGTGGACAGAGGAGCCTGTCATGGTCTGGCAGACCGAGGGGGATCCCCTGCCTTTTGCGTCGGCATGCGAACTCAATGGCCGGCGTGGTTTTGTGCTCATGCCGTTTCATGTGACCGATGCGCATCCGGCCGTACTGATACGTCCGGATGAGGTGGCTACGGGTTGGGAGGCCATCGAGGGATGTATGGAGCGTCGTCGGCTGCTGGAAGACGTGTCCATCGCTGAGAAACAGGACTGTGAGAAACTGTCCTGTGAGATCTTAGCCCAAGAGGAGTGTGCCTACCGAAGGGCGTTTGGCGACTTTATCGCTCCCTTGCGGCAAGGGGTGTTCCGCAAACTGGTGCTCTCGCGCTGTACACAGCAGGCATTGCCCGATGGGTTTTCGCCGACGGCGGCCTTTGTGCGGGCTTGCGACAGTTATCCGCGTATGCTCATTACCCTATGCCATACTCCCGGTACCGGTACTTGGGTGGGATGCTCGCCCGAAATCATCCTGAGTGGCAACCGGGAGCAGTGGAATACGGTGGCATTGGCGGGTACCATGCCGATCGTGGGCGAGAAAATCCCTGAAACATGGAGCGACAAGAATCGGGAGGAACAGGCCTACGTGGCTGCCTATATCCGTCGCATCCTCCAACGTGGCGCCACGGATGTGGAAGAGTGCGGCCCCTACACGGCGCGTGCCGGCGGGCTTGTCCATCTCAAGACCGAGTTCCGGTTCTGCCTCCCCGATGCCTCCCGTCTCGGCGATCTGCTCGACGCACTCCATCCTACACCTGCCGTCTGCGGTTTTCCCAAGCGCGAAGCCTACGATTTCATCCTTGGGCATGAGGGGTATGACCGCCAATACTACTCGGGTGTGATAGGGTGGCTCGATCCCGAGGGCGATACCCATCTGTATGTCAACCTGCGTTGCATGCGGATAGGGGCGCATGCGGCCACGCTCTATGCTGGAGGTGGGATTCTGTCCACCTCGGTGGTGGAGGCAGAATGGGAGGAGACCAAAGAGAAACTGAAGACGATGAGGCTGGCGCTCGGCGATGCCGGCAGCCGGTCGCATGACATACGATAAAAGACGATGTTTACCGACAAGCGAAATATATTGCAACTGGCAGCCCTGTTGAGGGCGCATGGGGTCGGCAAGGTGGTGCTCTGTCCGGGAAGCCGAGACATCCCTATCGTGCAGACCCTGCTGAATAGCGGCCACATGGACTGCTACGCCATGACCGATGAGCGTAGTGCGGGCTTCTTTGCCTTAGGTCTGGCGCTGCACGAGGGTGTGCCTGTGGCGGTGTGCTGTACATCGGGTACTGCCCTGCTCAACTTGCATCCCGCTGTGGCCGAGGCTTACTATCAGCAAGTGCCGTTGGTGGTCATCTCGGCAGACCGTCCGTCGGCCTGGATTGGGCAGATGGACGGGCAGACGTTGCCCCAGCCAGGCGTTTTTAGTAGTCTGGTGAAGCGGTCGGTACATCTTCCCGAAGTGCATACGGCCGAAGACGAATGGTACTGTAACCGCTTGGCCAACGAGGCCTTGCTGGAGCTCACCCACCATGGCATGGGTCCGGTGCATATCAATGTGCCCGTGAGCGAACCGTTCTTTCAGTTGCCGGTCCATGCGCTTCTTACGGTGCGTGTTATCCATCGTTACACGGACTTAGGGCAACTGGCACCCGATGGAGCGTCCCTGTCTGCTCATTTCAACCGCTATCATCGGCGTATGGCAGTGGTAGGACAAACGGCTCCAACCGTACAGGCCGATGCGGCGGTCGCCGGTCGATTGTCGGGGCAGATGGTGTGGATTGCCGAGCAGTTGGGACGTCACGCCGTGCCGGGCCATTCGGTGGCCAAGATAGACAGGTTGCTGGCTTCGGTGGATGAGGCCGAGATGGAGGCATTGCGTCCCCAACTGCTGATTACCTATGGCGGTCATGTGGTGTCTAAGCGGTTAAAACAATTCCTGCGTAAGCATCCGCCCGTCGAGCACTGGCATGTGGCGGCCGATGGGGCGGTGGTCGACCTCTATGGATGTTTGACAACAGTCATTGAGATGGCGCCTGCTGATTTTCTTGCCCAACTGGCATCCCTCTCTGAGGGCAATATTGCGGTCTATTCCCGACAGTGGGAGGTGAAGGAGGCAGCGCTTGCTCCGGCAGTATTCGCCTACTCTGAGATGCAGGTGGTGGGTAAGGTGCTGCAGGCTTTGCCTGTACCCAGTGTGTTGCATCTTGCCAACAGTTCGGTGGTACGTTATGCCCAGATGTTTGACCTCCCAGAGGGCGTGGAGGTGTTGGCCAACCGGGGCACCAGCGGCATCGAGGGGTCGCTGTCGACAGCTGTGGGCTATGCGGCTGTGTCGGAAAAGTTGAACTTCGTGTTCATCGGTGACCTCAGTTTCTTCTATGATATGAACGCCCTGTGGAATGGCTATTGCGGTAACAACCTTCGTATCCTGGTGCTCAACAATGGGGGAGGCGAGATTTTCCATTCCCTGCCCGGGCTGGAGCTCTCTCCGGAGGCACGACGATATGTGGCAGGCACCCATGCCGCTACAGCTAAGGCTTGGGCGGTGGACAGGGGCTTCGACTATGTGCCCGTGTACGACGAGGCGACACTGCTGGCTGCACTCCCGGCGTTTGCCGACAGCCGCTGCGGACAACGCCCGATGCTGCTGGAGGCTTTTACGGACGCAGAGATGGATGCAAACCTATTGAAGAAGTATTATCAGAATCTTAAATTATAACACCTTATGGCTCAAAGAGAATGGACAACCATCAAAGAATACCAAGATATTCTTTTCGACTTTTACAAGGGTATCGCCAAGATTACCATCAACAGGCCGCGCTACCGCAATGCGTTTACGCCAACCACCACTTCGGAAATCAGTGATGCACTGCTCTATTGCCGTGAGTGCCAAGACATCAGCGTGGTGGTGCTGACGGGCGCCGGCGACAAAGCGTTTTGTAGCGGAGGCGACATGCACGTCAAGGGCAACGGTGGCTATATCGGCACCGATGGGGTGCCCCGGCTCAACGTACTCGATGTGCAGAAGCAGATTCGTTCCATCCCCAAGCCCGTCATTGCAATGGTCAACGGCTATGCCATCGGCGGCGGCCACGTGCTTCATGTGGTCTGCGACCTCAGCATCGCTTCCGAGAATGCTATCTTCGGCCAGACCGGACCACGTGTCGGCAGTTTCGATGCTGGTTTTGGCGCTTCTTACCTTGCCCGTATCGTCGGGCAGAAAAAGGCACGTGAGATATGGTTCCTCTGCAGGCAATACTCGGCACAGGAGGCCTTGGAGATGGGATTGGTCAACAAGGTGGTGCCGCTGGAGCGCCTCGAAGATGAGGTGGTGGAGTGGGCAGAGACCATGATGCATCACAGCCAGCTTGCCCTGCGCATGATCAAGGCTGGCCTGAACGCGGAACTCGACGGACAGGCCGGCATTCAGGAACTGGCAGGCGATGCCACCATGCTCTATTACATGACCGAGGAGGCACAGGAGGGCGGCAAGGCTTTCTTGGAAAAACGCAAACCTGATTGGAGCAAGTATCCCAAATTCCCATAAAAATATTAACACAAGGAGGCGATGAATGACTACGGCTGTCGTAACCATGAAGTTTGCCCCATAGCTTAAAACCTATTTTATGAAACAATTATGTGTATTTATGCTTTGTCTCGCCGTATGTGTGGGAGCTAAAGCGCAAAACTATGCCAAGAAACTGAAGAAAGCACAGGGCATAGAAGTGGTCTATCAGACTGTGTACAAGGACAAGGTGCGCCCCGGAGGCATGTTGATGACTGTGGCCGGCGACCAAGTGAAACTCGAGCCGGTACGTCCGCAAAAGGCCAACGAGATCTCTGCGCCTGTTAAAGGCCGTCTCCAGCAAACGAGTTATATCGATTACAGCCGTCGGTGCAGCTACAAGCGTGCTGTGCTGCCTAACGGCGAGGTAATCTTTGCCGTCTCTCCCTTTGAGTATGGTGAAGGTTTCAAGGAGGTGGGCGAAGGCACGCACCTTGGCCTGCATTGCAAGATTGTGCGCACCGTCTTGCGTTCCAACACCATCGATGTGTGGTACACCAACGACCTTGCTTTTCGTGGAACTCCCCAAGCCAATGTCGGAGTGCCCGACGGTCTCGTGCTGCGTGTCATCCGCAACGGAGATATGATTCAGGAAGCCGCTGAAATCCGTGCCTACAAGCCCACAGGTGATTTGTTGCCGACAGATTGGGGGCATCAGCTCGATGCAGACAATTATCAGTATGCCATCAATCAGAGCGGTGTCATCACGGTTCCCGTGTTTGATCAGCAGACCATCTGCTTCAATGGTGCCAAGTTGGAGGGCGACTTAAAAGACGGAGTCGTTTATCCGGCAGCCGGAGGTACTGTAGTACTGAAGAAAGTGAAGTTGCCCGAGAATATTAAGGACCGTGCCGTCTTTGTAGAGGTAGTGCAGTACTCCGACGGTGATGCCTATGACCGCACGGGCTCTATTTTCACTATCCCCGTAGGCAAGGAGCAATCGTTTATTGATGCGCTGAAAGACCTGAAGAGTGTTCCCGCCTTCCGTTCGGGCGACAAGAGTTATCCTGCCATTATCTCTACGCCGGGCTACGATGTGCCAGTAGAGTTGATGCGCTTTTTTACAGGTTTTGGCGTGCGCAAATACAATTACAATAAGGTGCCCGGCCAGACATGGGCAGACTCGGTACTCTACAAGACTGAGGTCACCAATCTCGCACAGCACCTGCAGGGCGAGACATGGATAGGTGCTTACATCGGCAACTGGGATGCCAAGGGCCACCGTGTTTCTGTTAAGCTGAAGTATTACCCCGACGGTGAGGGCAGGCAGCTCAAGGCGCTTCCGCTCTTTAACACGGTGAACTACATGGAACAGGCCGGACAAGATTACCCGACGTTTATGGGTGGCGATTCGCTGCGTGTGAAGTTCACCTTGAAGGAAGATGTGAAAGACGCAAGGCTCTACTATCTGACTACCGGCCACGGCGGCTGGGGCGGTGGTGACGAATTCAACCAGAAAGTCAACACTGTCTATGTGGATGGTCACAAAGTCATCAGCTTTATCCCTTGGCGCGACGACTGTGGAACCTACCGCAACTGGAATCCTTGTTCCGGTAACTTTTCCAACGGTCTCAGTTCGTCGGATCTCAGTCGTTCCAACTGGTGTCCTGGTACCGTTACCAATCCGGAGTATATCTATGTGGGCGACTTGAAAGCCGGTGAGCATACCGTGACGGTCCAGATTCCGCAGGGAGCGCCCGAGGGTGGCAGTATCAGTTACTGGTGTCTCTCTGGAACCCTTATTTACTGATATGCAGCGTCACATCACCATCTTGCCCCGCACCCTCCACTTCAAGCAACCGGCAGGGACATCGCGGGGCATCTATACCACCCGTAAGCTGTGGTATCTGTTGTTAGAGGATTCGGCCACGGGCAGGTACGGTATAGGCGAGTGTGCTCCATTGCCGCGATTGAGTTGCGACGATCGTCCTGACTATGAGGAGGTGCTGGCACGATTTTGCCGGGACTATGAGGCTACGGGACGTATCGATTACGATGCGATGCGGCCTTTTCCCTCTATGCTTTTCGGTTTGGAGACAGCAGAACGCCATCTGCAGGCAGGTGGCCTGTGCCTGTGGAATACCCCGTTTGCCCGTGGCGAACAGGGTATTCCCATTAATGGACTGATATGGATGGGCAGTTTTGAGGAGATGTACCAGCGGATAGAGGAGAAGATGCGAGCCGGATTCAGGTGTATCAAACTGAAGATAGGAGCTATCCGATTTGAGGAAGAACTGCAACTGCTCCGGCACATACGGCAACACTTCGGTCCGGAGCAAATCCAGCTGAGGGTAGATGCCAATGGGGCGTTTACACCAGCCGAAGCCCCAGTGCGTTTGGCACAGTTGAGCGAACTGGCATTGCATTCTATCGAGCAGCCTATCCATGCCGGGCAGTGGGATGCGATGCGGGCACTCTGTGCCGAGACGCCCCTGCCCATTGCGCTCGACGAAGAGCTGATAGGGGTCCATGACATTGCCGACAAACAGCAGTTGCTCGACACCATCCGCCCACAATATATCATCCTCAAGCCATCGCTGCATGGTGGCCTGCATGGTGCTGCAGAGTGGATAAGGTTGGCCGAGGAGCGCGGCATCGGCTCGTGGATTACCTCCGCATTGGAATCTAACGTCGGCTTAAACGCCATTGCCCAATGGTGTGCGACACTCAATCTTTCCGTACCTCAAGGCTTGGGTACGGGACAACTGTTTACGGACAATGTAGACAGTCCCCTGCACATAGAGGGTGACTGCCTGTGGTTCCGCCCAGAACTCTGCCTGTCTTCTGGACAACGGGATATGCAGGTGGTACAGATACGGCAGATGAAAATACAGTAAGCCATGAACCACACAGATTCTGTAGACCGCATCTGCATCCTCGGTCACGAGTATGCCAAAGAGGTCGTCGGAAACCTTCCTGTCGTCTTCCGCCAACGTTATGGTGCCGACAGTTTTATGGGAGAGGTTGCCGACTTCCTCTGTGAGTGGTTTTCGCCCACACCGTGCCTGCAAGTACACACCTCTGGTTCCACCGGCACCCCAAAATCCATGTGGGTGGAAAAACAACGAATGGTCAGCAGTGCCCGGCTCACCGTCTCCTTTCTTGGTTTGAAGGCCGGGGACACCGCCCTGCTGGCTATGCCGCTGCGCTATATTGCCGGCAAAATGGTGGTGGTGCGCGCTTGTGTGGCCGGACTCGACCTTTGGCCGGTCACACCATGCGGTCACCCTCTTGCCAGTCTCGCAGAGTCTCCTGTTTTTGCTGCCCTTACGCCCATGCAGGTCTACAACACCCTTCAGGTGCCGACCGAGGCAGAGCGGTTGCGGCAAGTGCGCCAACTGATTATCGGCGGCGGTGCGATAGATGCTTCGTTGGCGGATGCACTGCGCGATTTCCCCCATGCCGTGTGGAGTTCTTACGGCATGACGGAGACCCTGTCGCACATCGCCTTGCGACGACTCAACGGTCCCGATGCCTCCGACTGGTACACACCGTTTGCCCAAGTGTCACTCGATTTGTCGGCAGAGGGTACCTTGGTCATCGATGCCCCGTTGGTGAGCCCGAAGCGGTTGGTCACCAACGATATTGCCGAGTTCAATGCCCATGGCCAGTTCCGTATCATGGGCCGTCGCGACAACACCATCAACACCGGCGGCGTGAAAGTGCAGATCGAGCAGGTGGAGGAGGCGTTGCGCCCCCATCTGTCGTTTCCATTCCTCATTTCTTCTGTCCCCGACCCCAAGTTTGGTGAGCGCGTTGTCATGCTTGCAGCCTCTGCTGTCACCCTCTTTTCACCCGAAATTGTCGCCGCCTTTTCGCCGCTGCCGCCCTATTGGTGCCCCAAGCAGCTGATACAGGTCGCACACATTCCCCTTACAGGGACTGGCAAGCCAGACCGTGCTGCTGCCCGGCGGTTGGCAAGAGGTCTAAAAGGTTGACGAATTAGGGAAATCCCTATACTTTTTTAGGGAAAAAAGGCGGCTGATTTCCATCTTTTCTATTAATTTTGCATGCAGATAATAAAACTTTTGAGTATGAAAAAGTATTTTGTAGTATCCCTCGCTATCCTGTTGACTGTCAGCAGTTGTGGAACCTATGCCGGGTCGGGCGCATACGCAGGTGCCACGTTCGGTTCTATCCTTGGCAGTGCGATAGGCGGTATCAGTGATGGCCCGCGAGGACACGATATAGGCACCATTATCGGCATGGCCGGTGGAGCGGTCATCGGTGGTGCCATAGGCAACGCCCAGGATCAGCAGCGTCAGGCTGATTTGGAACAGTATCGGCGTGACAAGGCTGAGCGTCAGCGTGCCCGACAGCAACAGCAGTACGACACCCGGACTCCCGAAAACGGATACGACAGTGGCTTTGACGCTTCCAACAGTGGCGATGACCGACTCTACGACTTTAGCAGCAGCGACTACACCAATACGGCCAAAGGCAAGCAGCCCGTGACGATGATGCCGATGCAGTCGAGCGTGGAGGAGTTGGCGCAGGGGCTCACCTATACGCCGACCATTGAGATCCGCAATGCGCGGTTTTTGGATGCCGATGGAGACAATGTCATCCGCAGAGGCGAATTGTGCAAAGTGATCTTCGAGGTGTACAATCGGGGCCAGCAAACCATCTACGATGTGCAGCCCACGGTGGTCGAGGCTACTGGAAACAGGCACATCTTTGTGTCGCCGGGCATGCACGTGGAGCGTATCGAGCCCGGGCAGGGCATCCGCTACACGGCTATGGTCAAGGCCGACAACAAACTGCGTGAAGGTTCTGCCAAAATCTGTATCTCGGTGATTCAGGGAAACAACCACAAGATATCCAAGGTGAGCGAATTTAATATTCCCACTCGCCGCTGAGATTCCGAACCGATTTCTAAATGCCGCATTTGGCCATCCTAAACGCCACGTTTACGGGAGCTAAATGCGGCATTTAGCTTCGTAAAGGACACCTTTGTGACAAAATAGGTGTTTTTTCCAGTTTGGCACCATTGAGATAACTGATGACCCGATTTTTTGTGTTGCGATAGACTGCTTCGACCGTTGTTCTCACTCTCCTTGGTCGTGAATACGCGGATAAGGGCAGCCTTTCGGGGCCAGCCCTTGGTGTAAAGGAGCTCACAAGCAGGGAAAGATGCAAAAAAAGAGGTTTTGGGACTACCCATTTCTCGTTTTCTATTGTCTAATAAATAGCTCATGTCATGAATCTGCCGTTCCGGGCTTGAATGGTAGGTTGCGCATCAAGAAACCTAATAAAAACATCGGTGTATGAAATATCCCAACAGGCTGATGACGCTTATGCCATGTTGCTCGCTTGCACTGGCGACTTCGGTCAAGGATTATCCGGAGGACGCCCGCCTTGTCTGGTTCGCGGAGGTAAACTGGCCTGTGGACGGGAATTTGCCGCGGTCTTGGTAATGAAGCCCGGGAAACAGAAAAGAATCTCATGGCAGTAGCTAAATTTTATGGCAAAAAAGTGACGGCAAACAGATTATTTTATGTATCTTTGTATAGATATGTGCAATATATAGTCAGGGCACTTGCAACCGCCATGGTCCCTACGGATGGTGACAGGTGGCTGTAGAGCCGGCAATGTGGGAGCGGATGCCGTTAGGACAAGCGTCCGGATGATGGTTGCTAAAATCCTAATTAATAAATAAAACAACTAAACTTAACAAAAAGATGAAGAAAAACTTATTGTTTCTGATGCTTGTAGGGCTGATGCTGGTAGCCTCTGTGTCTACCAATGCCCAGAACGGGTTCGACTGGCCTTACAAGGTGGTGAATGGCACGATTGTGACCGATGTTCCCCAACGTCCGGCAGGCCAGGGTACAGCCCTTAACCTTACTACACCCAAACTGCCTATCGTGCGCGTGGGATTTGTGGGTCTGGGTATGCGCGGTCCCGATGCTGTGCGCCGCTGGACTTACATCCGTGGTACCGAGGTGGTGGCTCTCTGTGACCATGAGCGCGAACGTGCCGAGGCTTGCAACAAGATTCTCAAGGAAGCCAGTATGCCCGCTGCTGCTGTCTATGCAGGTGAGGAAGGCTACAAGGAGCTTTGCGAGCGCAAGGATATCGACGTGGTTTACATCGCTACCGACTGGCTGCACCATTTTATCGTTGCCAAATACGCTTTGGAGCATGGCAAGCACGTAGCCATCGAGGTGCCGTCGGCCATGAACATGCGTGAGATCTGGGAGCTTATCAACCTGTCTGAGAAGAAGCAGCTCCACTGTATGATGCTTGAGAACTGCTGCTACGATTTCTTCGAGCTCAACTCTCTGAACATGGCGCAGCACGGTGTCTTTGGCGAAGTGCTGTATGTACAGGGTGCTTACCGCCACGATCTGTCTCCGTTCTGGGACGCATATTGGAAGAACGGCAAGGACGACAAGCTCGGTTGGCGTCTGGACTATAACCAGAAATATCGTGGTGATGTCTACGCCACACACGGACTTGGCCCTGTGGCTCAGGTTCTTGACATTCACCGCGGCGATCGTATGAAAACGCTCATCGCTATGGATACCAAGTCGGTCAATGGTAAGTATTGGGTTGAGAAAATGTCGGGCAAGAAGTGTGACAACTTTGCCAATGGTGATCACACTACAACCCTTATCAGCACCGAAAACGGCAAGGTGATTGAGATTCACCACAATACCATGACCCCGCAGCCTTACAACCGTATGTATCAGCTCACGGGAACTCATGGATTTGCCAACAAGTACCCCATCGAGGGCTACGCACTCTCTGGCAGTGAGATGAAGAAGAGTGGTGTTACACCTTCTGCCGACGACCTGTCGGGTCACTCTTACCTTCCTGCTGCCGACCGTAAGGCACTGGAGAAGAAGTATGAGAGCCCCATCATCTCTCGCTATGAGAAACTGGCCAAGGAAGTGGGTGGCCACGGTGGTATGGACTTCATCATGGATAGCCGTCTGGTTTACTGTCTGCAGCACGGACTTCCTATGGACATGGACGTTTACGACCTGGCAGAGTGGTGCTGCTTGGCAGAACTTGGCGCCATCTCGATGGACAATGGCAACAAGCCTGTAGAGGTGCCCGATTTTACCCGCGGTCATTGGAACGAGGTGAAGGGCTATCGCCATGCGTATGCTACTCCCGAAGAAGAGGCTGCTCAGGACAAGGTTGCTGCTGAGTTTACAGCTAAGTTGAAGGAGAAAGGTGCCAAGTATTGGGCAAAGCAAGCCAAGAAGAAGTAAGCTTGTACCTATAAAGGAAGTGCGTCTTTTACCCATTGGTGAAAGACGCACTTCTTGTTTGGTGTACGCATGTTGTACATGGCGCGGTGGAACAGCTTCACAGGGTGGTTAGAAGATGTCGCCGCCGAGGTTCTTGAGCTTGTCAAAGATATCTGACCACACGTTACCTTCCTCCTCTTTCTTCTCTTGCTGTTTCTTGGGAACCGGTTTGGCAGCCTTGTTGTGGGTGTTGGTGGTCGGTGTCTTGGGTTTCTTGTGTTTGAGCGTGTCAGCGGCAGCTTGTTGTTTCATGTTGTCAGCCCAGTCTTCGAGCAGGCTATAGCCCGCCTCTGTAATCTCAAAGTCAAGTTCGGGCAGTCTGATGCCCTCCTGCGGGCGGTATGGCACGCCTTCTGCCGGTTTGTACACCTCTACTTTCACTGTTCCCACACCCTTGGCCAAGATGCCCAGTTCTTTGGCTGCTCTCCACGACAGGTCGATGATTCTTCCGCGGGCGAAGGGGCCACGGTCTGTCACTTTGACCACTACCGACTTGTCGTTATCGAGATTAGTTACCTTGAGCAGGGTGCCGAAGGGATGCGTACGGTGGGCGCATGTGAGGCTGTCGTGATGCAGCCGGTTGCCGCTGGCGGTACGTGCACCTGTCGAACGTTTTGAATAATAAGTAGCCTTACCCTTCTGCGACTGTGCTTGCAGAGGGGTAAGACCAAAAACCGATAAAAATAGACTTACTATATATTTTCTATATTGCATACTTGGTCACATCCCCCCTGCGCAGTAGTCGGCGCAGAGGGGTGGGGAGTGTCTTATACGATGCCCTGGGCGAGCATGGCCTTGGCCACCTTCATGAATCCGGCGATGTTGGCACCCTTCACGTAGTTGATGTAGCCGTCGGGCTCTGTGCCATACTGTGCGCACTGCTCATGGATGGAGCTCATGATGTAGTGGAGCTTGTCGTCCACCTCGTCCTTGCTCCAGTGCAGACGGATAGAGTTTTGTGTCATTTCCAGACCCGATGTGGCTACGCCGCCGGCGTTGACAGCCTTGCCCGGTGCGAAGAGCTGATGGGCAGCTACAAACTTGTCCACAGCCTCGGCGGTGCATCCCATGTTGCTCACCTCTGCCACGCAGAGCGGATGGTTGGCCAGTATCTTGTCGGCATCTTCGCCGTTGAGCTCGTTCTGGGTGGCACAGGTCAGATAGATGTCTGCCTTTACCTCCCAGGGTTTCTTGCCCTCCACAAAGGTAGAGCAGGGGAACTCGTCTGCGTAGGGTGCACAGATGTCGTTGCCGCTGGCACGCAGTTCGAGCATATATTCTATCTTTTCACCACTGATGCCCTCCGGGTCGTAGATGTAGCCGTCGGGACCGCTGAGCGTAATGACTTTAGCCCCCAGTTGGGTAGCTTTCTTGGCGGCACCCCATGCCACGTTGCCAAAGCCCGACAGCGCTACGGTCTTGCCGGCCAGTTCCAGTCCGTGCTGCTGCATCATGTGGTTGACGAAGTAGAGTGCGCCGTATCCGGTAGCTTCCGGACGCAGGATAGAGCCACCCCATTCCATGCCCTTGCCGGTGAGCACACCCTCGTAGCGGTGCGTGAGTTTCTTGTATTCGCCGAAGAGATAACCGATTTCGCGGCCTCCTACGCCGATGTCGCCAGCCGGAACATCCTCATCGGGACCGATATAGCGATAGAGCTCGTCCATGAAAGCCTGGCAGAAGCGCATGATTTCGGCATCGCTGCGTCCGCGGGGCGCAAAGTCTGATCCGCCCTTGCCACCGCCCATCGGCAGTGTGGTGAGGGCATTCTTGAAAGTCTGCTCGAAACCGAGGAACTTCATAATCGAAAGGTTGACCGACGGGTGGAACCTCAGTCCGCCCTTGTATGGGCCGATGGCGCTGTTGAACTGCACGCGATAGCCTATGTTGACATGCACCTCGCCTTTGTCGTCTACCCAAGGCACACGGAACTCGTGCACACGCTCGGGCTCAACAATACGTTCAACGATTTTGGCTTTCTCAAACTCAGGGTGTTGGTTGTAAACATCCTTGATAGAAACCAAAACTTCTCTTACAGCCTGTAGATACTCAAGCTCGCCCGGGTGCTTACGCTCCAGCTCTTGCATGATTTTCTCAACTTCCATAATGGTAATTGTTTTTGTCAGTTAA
>SFKY01000025.1 GCA_004554665.1 Bacteroidales bacterium | reverse complement strand
CTTTACGACATAACAAAGCCCTGGCTTGAGAAAGTCGGGGCTTTGCGATAAAAAAAAGAGGATGTGCCTATTTTGACACACCCTCATAGGGTGAGGGCACCTAAGGAATAGGGTGATGGAAAATGCTCTGTATAAACCCGTACTACCCTTTAGAAGTACTTTACTTCCTGCCCGACAAGTTCGCTAATCAACAGGTTGGTCAGTCGACTTGTACCCAAGCGGAACCACTTGTTGGTGAGCCATTTTTCGCCCAAGACCTCCTTGACGATGGTGTAATAGGTCACAGCATCCATGACCGTATTGATGCCGCCGGCAGGCTTCAGACCTATCTGTATGCCCGTCTGGTCGTAGTATTCGCGGATGGCTTGGCACATCACGTAAACAGACTCCGGCGTAGCGCTCAGTTTCTCCTTACCCGTAGAGGTCTTGATGTAGTCTGCACCTGAATACATGGCCAGGATGGCGGCGCGCTTCACTTGGGCCATGCTGCCGAGACAGCCGGTTTCGAGTATCACCTTGAGGGGAGTCTCGCCACAGGTATCCTTTATTTCGCCGATTTCATCGGCCACAGCCTCGTAATCGCCCGACAGGAATCGGCCTACTGGCATCACGATATCCACCTCTGTAGAGCCATCTGCAATGGCCAGTGCGGTCTCGGCCACCTTGACCTCGATAAAGGTCTGAGAGGCTGGGAAACTGGCGCATACGGTGGTTACTTCCATACCATCTACCTCCAGACTTTGGCTTACCAATTTGGCAAAAATGGGGTAGGTGCAGATGGTCGCCACATGGGGCAGACCGGGATATTTGTCTGCAAAACGGTTTACCTTCTCTACCATAGCCAGTATCTCCTCATCAGTATCGGTAGTGTGGAGCGAGGTAAGTTCTACACTGCCGAGCAAGAAGCGTTTTACGGCTTCGGTATCGTTTTCCAGTACCTTCTCAGTGATGATCTTGCGTACAGCCTCGGCCACGTCAGCATCGCTGATATTGCAGTTGTATTTAGACAGTGCCTGCTGGTACTTGTCCATAGCTGCAGCCTTGTCGGTCTGTGTGCCGTTAAGGCTTTCTAAGTCGTTGTTGTTCATAACTTTATATTTATTTATTAGTATTATCTTGTTGCAGTTTGGGGTTATTGGCATGGCGCTCTTTGTCGCGCTGTGTCTTCTTGTCAAAACTCCGCTGCAGTTCGGCGGTCAAGTCCACGCCTGTTTGGTTGGCCAGACATAGCAATACCCACAGTACGTCGGCCATTTCCTCGCCCAGATTGGGCTTTTCGCCAGCCTTGAAGCTTTGGTCGCCATAGGTGCGGGCCATCACGCGCGCCAGTTCGCCCACCTCTTCGGTAAGGCAGGCCATATTGGTGAGTTCTGAGAAATAACGCACGCCGACCGTATGGATCCATTGGTCTACCATGCGCTGTGCCTCGGCGATGGTGAGCGTGCCGGATGCGTGTAAAGTGTTGCTGTCCATAGGGTTTCTTATTCTTTGTTATGCGTATCCATACAGATGGTTACAGGGCCATCGTTGACCAGTGCTACTTTCATGTCGGCTCCAAATTCGCCAGTGCCTACAGGCTTGCCTAAGGCTGTGGAAAGCCGGCTGCAGAAAGTCTCGTAGAGGGGGATGGAGATGGAGTGGGGCGCTGCCCGGAGCCATGACGGGCGGTTGCCTTTCTTGTAACTGGCGAAGAGGGTGAACTGGGAGACGACCAGGATGTCGCCGTTGACCGACTGGATGTCGCAGTTCATCACGCCCGCTTCATCATTGAAGACACGCAATTTGACCACCTTGTTCACCAGCCAGTCTATATCTTCGGTAGTATCGCTACTCTCTACTCCTAAGAGGATGAGATAGCCTTTGCCAATGCGCGATTTGCACTGCCCGTCGATGGTGACAGAAGCTTCGCTGACCCGTTGAATGACGATTCTCATGTGATGTATGTTCTATATAATGTGTCTACAAATTTACGAATTTATTCCAAATCTTGCATTTTTTCCACCTATAATCTTTTATAAATGTGAGTTAGAGTAGGGAGGGTATTAGTTTTCCTGTCGAAACTAGTTTCTATTCTTGTGAGGGTGCCCTCACCCTATCCCTGTCCCTCCGTCACCAATCACAGATTGGCTCCCCTCATGGAGGCCGGAGACACTTCGGGTGTCTCCTATGCTATGCATACCTCCATTCGCCCACGGGGCGAGGGAACTCCAGCTATATTATGTTAACTTATTATCCCGAACAGGGGTCTTATTAACAATTAGTTTTATTATATTTTACTATGTTCACCCTCGCCCTGTGGGAGAGGGACGGGGTGAGGGCATTTTATGCGATGAACAAATATAATGTAAGCAAGGTTAGTTTATAATATTGTAATTACTATCTGTCCTCCTCATGTTTAAACGCTTATATTAGTATGTAGATGAAAATGTAAATATATTTCAGAATTACCTATCCTTGAGCCCGCCAAATGCGGCATTTACGAGGCCTAAACGTGGCTTTTAGGGAGGCTAAATGCCACCTTTAGCCCACGTAAACGCCATGTTTACGGGTGAAATTTGTAACCCGTTGAATATCAATGTATTACAAATGTGTTAATAATGTAAAGTTTTTTGATAATTACAGCATCCGTCAGATAGCCGTTATAGACATGCTATTCGTTCTTGTCGGATGCTGTTAAAGCGGCAAAATGTGCGTGTACGAGGGCGGCTTTGCTGCTTCCCACAATGTCAGAAAGTGTCTGCAAGTCGGCCTCTCTAATGCGTTTTACGCTCTTCAGTGTATGGAGCAGTGCCTCCTTGCTCTTGGGTCCAATACCCTTGATATTGTCCAGTTCGCTATGCAGTGCATGCTTGGAGCGCTTGTCGCGATGGAAGCTGATGGCGAAGCGGTGTACCTCGTCCTGGATGCGTGTGAGGGCATGGAAGAGTTCGCTTTTCACATCGATTCCGATGGTCTGGATGGGGTTGCCATACAGGAGTTCGTTGGTGCGGTGACGGTCGTCCTTGGCCAAGCCTGCAACAGGAATTTCGAGGTGCAGTTCGCCATGCACCACGCTGCTCACGATGTCCATTTGACCCTTACCACCATCGGTAATGATGAGGTCGGGTAGGGGTTGTGACTCTTCAACCAAGCGCGTGTAGCGTCTGCGCACCACCTCGCGCATGGATGCGTAATCGTCGGGACCCACCACGGTCTTGATATTATACTTGCGGTACTCTTTTTTAGCAGGCTTCATGCCTTTGAAGACCACGCAAGCAGCCACGGCATCGGTGCCAGAGATATTGGAATTGTCGAAACACTCGATGTGGTAGGGCATCTTAGGAAGCTGCAAACGCTGTTGCAATTCCTTCATCAGGCGTGTCTGTTTCTGCTCCGGATTCAGTTTTTCAGCCTGTTTCAGACGGTCAAACTTGTACTGTTTGCCGTTCATCTCAGAGAGGTCGAGCAGGTGGCGCTTGTCGCCCCGCTGGGGGATGGTGAAAGTGACATCGGTGAGCTGCCAGTCCATCTCAAACGGTACGATTACCTCCTTGGCCTCGCTGCCAAAACGCTTCCTGATTTCGGGTATGGCATCATTGAGCAACTCTTGGTCAGACTCGTCCAGCATGCGCTTGTATTCGAAGGTGAAACTCTGGTTCACGGTGCCATTCTTGACGTGCATGTAGTTGACAAAAGCCAACTTGTCGCCCTCGCTGGTGGTAATGGAAAACACGTCTACATCGGTGATGGTATGGCTCACCACCTCGCTCTTGCTTACAAAACTTGTCAGCAAGAGGTATTGCTGCTTCAGCTGTTCGGCTTCTTCAAAACGCAATGCCTCTGCAAGCTTCTGCATCCGTGCAAAGAGCAGTTCGCTGAGCGTGCGCGTGTTGCCCTTCAGTATCTCCTTGGCCTGTCGGATGCGCTCCTGATACTCCTCGTACGACTGTTTGCCGATACACGGCGCACAGCAGTTGTGGATGTGGTACTCTAAACAAGGTTTGTACTTACCGGCGGCTATGCCTTCGCGTGTGATAGGCATCTGGCACTTGCGCGGTTTGTAAACCTTGTTGATGAGATCGAGCACATTGTACATGCTGGTGAGATGGCTGTATGGCCCAAAGTAAGTGCCCGTCTTCTTGTTGATGGTACGTGTCTTGAAGATGCGAGGCAGATACTCTTTGGTAATGCATATACAGGGGTAGGTCTTGCTGTCTTTGAGCAAGATGTTGTAACGGGGAGTATATTTTTTGATAAGACTGTTTTCCAAGAGTAGGGCATCCTCTTCGGTGTTGACTACCGTGTAACTGATGTCCCTAATCTTGGAAACGAGGATTTTGGTCTTGAAGCGGTCCACCTCGGTATGGAAGTAGGAGGAGACACGTCTTTTGAGGTTCTTGGCCTTGCCTACATAAATGATAGTGTGGTGCTCGTCATAAAACTGGTAGCTCCCTGGTTTCTCAGGCATGCTGAGCACGATATTCTTGAGATAGGTTTGCAACTGCGCTTGTTCTTCCTTTTTCATATCGTTGAGTCTTAGGCGATTCCACATTTGTCGTTTATGTTTCACGTGAAACTTTAACGGTGCTCTAAACCTGGAGTAGGGTAGTCACTTCGACATCGCTGTCGAAAGCATCGCGACCGTTGAGCCCCTCGTTGATGAGTTCGATGATGAAGTTGCAGTAAACCTTCTTGGGATTGAATTTCTTTACCAGATCGCATGCAGCCTTCATGGTGCCACCGGTAGCCAGCAGGTCATCGTGGAGCAGCACGATGTCGTCTTCGGTAATCGCGTCCTTGTGTATCTCTATGGTGTCAATGCCATATTCCTTGGCATAGCTTTCTTGTACGGTGTCGCAGGGCAGTTTGCCGGGCTTGCGGCAGAGTACAACGCCCGCATTGAGTTTGACGGCCAGTGCCGATGACATGACAAAACCGCGGCTTTCGATACCTACAATCTTGGTGATACCTTTGTCTTTGTACAGTTCGTACATCTCATCGCTCAAGATACGGATGCAGTCTGGGTTTTTGAATAGTGTGGTTACATCTCTAAAATTCACACCTTTAATCGGCCAATCTGGTATGCAGCGCAGATTGTCGAGTAATACTTGATTATTCATCTTTTAATCGTTGTTTTATAATGGTTTATGTATGTTTCACGTGAAACTTATCTCCCTAAAAGAACAAGCAATACGTTGATATCGCTGGGCGATACGCCGGGGATGCGACTGGCTTGTGCCAATGTTTCTGGATTGATCTTGGTAAGTTTCTGTCTGCCTTCGGTGGAAATCTCTTTTAAGGAGTTGTAATCGAATCGTCCTTTGATTTTGATGTTTTCCAGTCGGTGCATCTTATCGGCTACGATGCGCTCGCGCTCAATGTAGCCTTTGTACTTGATCTGGATTTCGGCAGCTTCCATGATTTCTTCCTTGCGGTTGGGGAGCTGGTCGGTAATCTCGCGGAGGGCAGGCAAGATGGGTGCGAGGCCTTGGAGCGATAATTGCGGTCTTCCGATTAAATCTGTGATTTTGCATCCCATACGGAGAGGGACAGTGCCGATGTTTTCGAGATAAGGATTGATGTCTGCCGGTTTGACCGGGGTGTTGTCGCAAACCTGCAAGATACGATGTATCCACTCCTTTTTTTGCAGCCACCAGTCGTACCGGTCGCGCTTGGCCACGCCCAGGCGGTAAGCCTTCTCGGTGAGACGAGCATCGGCATCGTCTTGGCGTAGAAGGATGCGGTATTCGGCACGAGAGGTAAACATGCGGTAGGGTTCGTCCACACCCTTGTTGGTGAGGTCGTCTATGAGCACACCTATATAACTCTCGTCACGGTTCATCACAAATCGCTCATTGCCACCGCCGCAGCGCAGGGCGGCATTGATACCTGCCACCAATCCCTGTCCGGCTGCCTCTTCGTAACCCGTGGTGCCGTTGACTTGTCCGGCAAGGAAGAGGCCACGGATGATTTTAGACTCGAGGGTATGGTCGAGTAGGGTGGGGTCGAAGTAGTCGTACTCGATGGCATATCCAGGTCGGTAAGCCTTGGCATCCCTGAAAGCCGGAATCTTCCGGATGGCCTCCAGCTGTATCTCCATCGGCATGGAAGAAGAAAAGCCGTTCAGGTACATCTCGTTGGTGTTTTCGCCTTCGGGCTCCAAGAACAGCGGATGCTGGTCCTTGTCGGGGAAGGTGACGAGCTTGGTCTCGATGGAGGGACAGTAGCGGGGGCCTGTACTCTTGATCTGACCGTTGTAAAGCGGAGAGTCGGCCAAGCCGCTGCGCAGGGTGTCGTGCACGTCCTTGTTGGTATAGCAGAGCCAGCAGGGCAACTGGCGGAGCTGTCGGGGCGTGCCCATATAACTGAACTGGTGAAAATCGGTCTCGCCGGGCTGCTCCTCCATTTCGTCGAGATGGATGCTGCGCTTGTCGATGCGCACGGGTGTGCCCGTCTTCATGCGAGCCACGCTGATACCCCACTTTGAGATGCTCTCGCTGAAGTGGGCGACAGCCGGTTCGGCGCACCGTCCGCCGGGGTACTGGTGCCTGCCGATGTGCATGAGACCATTAAGGAAGGTGCCTGCCGACACTACGATGCTTTTGGCATAGAGCGAGATGCCCCATACGGTCTTGACCCCGATGGCCTCGTGGTCGCTGACGAGCAGTTCGTCGGCCTGGTCCTGCCAGATGTCGAGATTGGGGATGGCGTCGAGCGTCTCGCGCCATTTCCAGATGTATTTTCCACGGTCGCATTGGGCCCTCGGCGACCATACGGCAGGGCCCTTCCCCTTGTTCAACATTCTGAATTGGATGGCGGTGGCATCGGTGATCAGTCCCATTTGTCCGCCCAGCGCGTCGGTCTCCCTCACAATCTGTCCTTTGGCGATGCCTCCGATGGCCGGGTTGCAGCTCATCTGTCCGATCTTGTTCATGTCGATGGTGACGAGGCAAGTTTTGGCACCCATGTTGGCTGCCGCCGCTGCCGCCTCACAGCCTGCATGGCCGCCGCCGATCACGATTACATCATAGTTGAACTTCATTTATCTTTTGATTTTTTGGCAAAAGTAAGCATTTAAATCCAATTTTTTGTCGGTTTTGCTTTGAATTATCACTAAAATATAGTATTTTTGCAATCAATGTGGGGCTCTCTATACCTATTTTAAGGATAGGATGCGTCCTCGCTACTGTACGCTAAAGCACAATCTATGTGACGAAGTCAAATTAAATTCTAATAGTTAAATAATTAAATTACAATCATTTATGTGGTTAATCAATTCATCTATTGGTAGAAAAGTTGTGATGTCGGTTACTGGTGTTGCACTTATTCTATTTCTGACGTTCCACTGCTGTATGAACGTTGCGGTTCTCTTCTCTGGAGAGGCTTATAACACGATTTGTGAATTGCTGGGTGCCAACTGGTATGCCGTCGTGGCTACGCTGGGTCTGGCAGCCTTGGCTGTGGCTCACATCGTTTATGCTTTTATCCTCACGGCACAGAACCGTCGTGCACGTGGTGGTGAGCGCTACGCCGTTACCGTAAAGCCGGAAAAGGTGGAGTGGGCTTCTCAAAACATGCTCGTGCTGGGTCTCATCATCCTGCTCGGCCTGTTGCTTCACTTGTTCAACTTCTGGTATAACATGATGTTTGCCGAGTTGATTGGTATGTCTGTGGCTCATATGCCTTCGGATGGATTCGCATTCATTCAGGACACGTTTGCCAATCCTGTTTACGTAGTGCTCTACATCATCTGGCTGGGCGCTATCTGGTTCCATCTCACCCACGGTTTCTGGAGTGCGATGCAGACATTGGGCTGGAACGGCAAGACTTGGTTCTGCCGTTGGAAGGCTATCAGCGTTGCCTATACGACAATCCTGATGCTTTGCTTCCTCGTAGTAGTGTTGGCTTTTGCTTTCAAATTGGCTCCGAGCCTTTGATGCGCATTAATTCATTGAACATTTAACGTAAAAAAGTTAATAAAAAGGTTATGGCTAAAACATTAAATTCCAGAATACCTGAAGGTCCAGTAGCTGAGAAATGGACCAATTATAAGGCTCATCAGCGCTTGGTTAACCCTAAGAACAAGCTGAAGCTGGATGTGATTGTCGTTGGTACGGGATTGGCCGGTGCCAGTGCCGCTGCTTCATTGGGCGAGATGGGTTTCAATGTGTACAACTTCTGTATCCAGGACTCTCCCCGTCGTGCACACTCTATCGCAGCACAGGGCGGTATCAACGCAGCTAAGAATTACCAGAACGACGGCGACTCTGTCTATCGTCTTTTCTATGATACGGTAAAGGGTGGTGACTATCGTGCCCGCGAAGCCAACGTGTATCGTCTGGCTGAGGTTTCCAACAACATTATCGACCAGTGTGTGGCTCAGGGTGTGCCCTTCGCACGTGAGTACGGCGGCATGTTGGCCAACCGTTCTTTCGGTGGTGCCCAGGTGTCACGTACCTTCTATGCCAAGGGACAGACCGGACAGCAGCTCCTCTTGGGTGCCTACTCTTCGCTGAGCCGTCAGGTGCATGAGGGTAAGGTGAAACTCTACACCCGTTATGAGATGGAGGATGTGGTGATTGTCGATGGCCACGCACGTGGTATCATCGCCAAGAACCTGGTGAGCGGCAAGCTGGAGCGCTTCTCTGCCAATGCCGTGGTCATCGCTACCGGTGGTTATGGCAACACTTACTTCCTCTCTACCAACGCGATGGGCTGCAACTGTACAGCTGCCGTTCAGTGCTATCGCAAGGGTGCTTACTTCGCCAATCCTTGCTACGTACAGATCCACCCCACCTGTATTCCTGTACACGGTGACAAGCAGAGCAAGCTGACGCTGATGTCTGAGTCGCTGCGTAACGACGGACGTATCTGGGTTCCGAAGAAACTGGAAGATGCCAAGCGTCTGCAGGCTGGCGAGATCAAGGGTTCTGACATTCCCGAAGAAGACCGCGACTACTACTTGGAGCGTCGCTATCCCGCATTCGGTAACCTCGTTCCCCGCGACGTGGCTTCACGTGCTGCCAAGGAGCGCTGCGACAAGGGCTTCGGTGTAAACAATACCGGTCTGGCCGTATTCCTCGACTTCTCTGAGTCTATCAACCGTCTGGGCATCGACCAGATTCTGCAGCGTTACGGCAACCTCTTCGACATGTACGAGGAGATTACCGACGTGAATCCCGGTGAGTTGGCCAAGGAGATCGACGGCGTGAAGTACTACAATCCGATGATGATCTTCCCCGCTATCCACTATACGATGGGTGGTATCTGGGTAGACTACGAGTTGCAGACCACTATCCCCGGCCTGTTTGCCATCGGCGAGTGCAACTTCTCTGACCACGGTGCCAACCGTTTGGGTGCTTCCGCGCTCATGCAGGGCTTGGCCGACGGTTACTTTGTGCTTCCCTACACCATCCAGAACTATCTGGCCGACCAGTCGCTCTGGCCCCGCCTCTCTACCGACCTCAAGGAGTTTGAGGAGGCTGAGAAGGGCGTTCAGAAGGAAATCGACCGCCTGATGGGCATCAAGGGTAAGCGCTCTGTAGACTCTATCCACAAGGAGCTTGGCCACGTCATGTGGGAGCATGTGGGTATGGGCCGTACCAAGGAGGGTCTTGAGGAAGGTCTCAAGCTGCTCAAGGGCATCCGCGAGGAGTTCAATACCAACCTCTTCATCCCCGGTGACAAGGAAGGACTCAATGTCGAGCTCGACAAGGCCATCCATCTGCGCGACTTCATCCTCATGGGTGAGCTTATCGCTTACGACGCACTGCACCGTGAGGAGAGCTGCGGCGGTCACTTCCGTGAGGAGCACCAGACCGAAGAGGGAGAGGCCAAGCGTGACGACGCCAACTTCTTCTATGTAGGCTGCTGGGAGTATCAGGGTAACGATGCCAAGGCACCCGAACTGATCAAGGAGCCGCTCGAGTATGAGGCAATCAAGGTACAAACACGTAACTATAAGAACTAAAGAATCATGGCAAAGAATATATCATTCACACTGAAGTATTGGAAACAGAACGGCCCCAAGGACAAGGGTCATTTCGATACACATGAGATGAAGAACATCCCGGATGATACCTCATTCCTGGAAATGCTCGATATTCTCAACGAGGAGCTCATCGAGGCCGGTCAGGAGCCTTTCGTCTTCGATCACGATTGTCGCGAGGGTATCTGCGGTATGTGCTCACTGTATATTAATGGTACACCGCACGGCAAGACCGAGCGTGGAGCCACTACCTGCCAGCTCTACATGCGTCGTTTCAACGATGGCGACGTAATCACCGTAGAGCCTTGGCGTTCAGCTGGTTTCCCTGTTATCAAGGACTGTATGGTAGACCGTGGTGCCTTCGACAAGATTATACAGGCTGGAGGCTACACATCCATCCGTACCGGTCAGGCACAGGATGCCAACGCCATCCTCATCCCCAAGGAGAATGCCGATGAGGCTATGGACTGCGCTACATGTATCGGCTGCGGCGCTTGTGTAGCTGCTTGTAAGAATGGTTCTGCCATGCTCTTCGTTAGCTCTAAGGTAAGTCAGCTGGCCCTGTTGCCGCAAGGTCGTCCCGAGGCTGCCAAGCGCGCCAAGGCAATGATTGCCAAGATGGACGAACTGGGCTTCGGTAACTGTACCAACACCCGCGCTTGCGAGGCTGTATGCCCCAAGAACGAGTCTATCGCTAACATCGCCCGCCTCAACCGCGAGTTTATCAGCGCCAAGTTGGCCGACTAAACGAGCGCATTGATAACCCTTTAGCCCTACAATAGTGTCTCCAAAGCCTATTGTAGGGCTTTTATATAGGTGGATAGAGCTATCGACGCTGCCCCACGAGAGATCATGAGAACGACCAACTGCATCCTACACCGTCGGCCTGATGGCCACCCTGTCGACAGTCCTCGTAAAGGGCGGTTGGCAAGAGCTTTGTGGGTGGTATTTTTCGCCATGATGATGCTCAGCGCCTGCACCGAATCTTACAGGGATACGGCCACCCTGCTCAGGATAGAGAGACTCGTCAGTGTCCAGCCCGATTCTGCCCTCTCTGCGATAGACGGTCTGCCGTCTACGCTGTCTTATCCACGCTTCTGTAAGGGCATCCACACCTCTCATTGTGCAGTGCGTCTCTACTTCTTCAAGGCAGCTCATGTGCTGGCACACGCTACGCCCGATTCTGCCCTCTACTGGGTCCGCGAGGCGCGCAAGGCAGCCATGGCAGGCTATCGTGCCCCTGTAGACAGCTGGTTTGCGGTGGCAGAAGACACGCTGCAGCTCTATCAGGATCTCTGCAGGGCAGACAGCATCGCGCAATGGATGCACCAACTGTCGGTCTATGCCGAACTGAAAGCGATGCCGATGGCCGAACAGCCGATGATAGCCCACAAATCAGACAGCTTGTCGACCCAAACCCTTGCCTGCCTGCATCGGGCTTGCGCCGGAATCGAACCCCATGCCACAGGCCGAAACGCCCAATGGGCGCAGGTTTCTATCGCTTCTCCCTATCTGTACGCACTGATAGCCTGCCTGTCATTGCTGCTGATGTTCCTGTTGTATCACCAGCGTAGGGAAAAGCAAAAACAGGACGACAATCAGCAAATCATGGAGCAGCAAGGCACTATCACGGCACTGCAAAACTCTATCCAGATAAGCGAGAAAGAGAAGCATCAGCTACACGAACAGCTCACGCAGAACCAGCAGATGCGGAGCGAGCATATCGGAAAAGGCAAAATCATCTTCGACCAAGTAATGGCTGGCGGAACCATGAAAAACATCTCCATCGCCGACGAGCAGTGTTTTGTAGATTATTATGCCTTCGCCCATGCCAGTGCTTACCAGCAGCTTACGGCTGCTTACCATGCGCTGTCTCTCCGCCACACCACCTACCTCATACTCTGCCAAATGGGTTTTTCCAATCCGCAGATAGCGCACATCCTCTTTGTCCAACCCAGCACATTACGCAATTATCGCCTTCGTATCAAGCGAAATTTGAAAATCAAGTAGCCTGAAGCGTCGCACTTGATACGGCCTGATGATGGGAGTCTTTCATCGTATTCTATTGATATTCAAGTGAATACAAATCTAATTTGAGTGCGACGCATGCCCAAAAAAGAGCGAAAAACACTTTGAATGATACGATGGTTAGACTATCTTTGTAGCAAAAAAATGATGAAAAGGTTTATTCTTAGTGTAATCGTAGCAGGACTGATGGCTCAGTTTGCTTTTGCTGATGGCCATGATGACGACTTAATGTATAGTTGTAATCCTGTTGTCCACAAGGCTGTGGTTTCAAATTTGCAAACGGTTCGAAAAATGAACCGTGAAACGTGGCTTAAACTTCGTCAGGACTTTAAGCGGGCTGTTTACCGTGCTTTTACACCTACACAGCGTAAAAATCTCTGGCTTGGCAAATTCGCAGAGTTAAGGCAACTACCGTGGTCTCAAGAAGAGTTAGCACACATCAAAAAGGTGGAAGACTTCATCAACGAACACGATGAAATCTTTAGTGATGAGAAACTGACCGATGAACAGCAAAATGTAATCGATTTGTTTTTTGCCAATTGGTCTAAAGAAGCAGAGAGCAGCTTAGGATGGGATAGGAAAATCGCTATTTCCATTGCCGGTACGCCTTGCCGTACTACAGATACAAAAGGTACAGTAGAACTGGTAAAAAAGGGATTGGTCCTTAAATATAAAGGAAGCGATACCCCCGTTGCTGGAGAATCAGATACAACAGATGAATCTGGCGAAACTATTGTGTCAGAGGATTCTATAAGCATGGCAGAAGCCATAGACTGTATTTTCATGGATGAAAACCTACAAGATTGATAGATGTAGCCATGAGCAAGCGTTATTTTACCATTTTCCTTACCTCGTTGGCAGCGTTTCTTGCGGTGAGCTGGACGTTGGGTATTCATCATTGCGATGCTTCCTGGAACGAGTCGGTGTTGTTTTTCGTGATGACTTATCTCTATCTCAAGAAGTACGGGCACCCGTTGCCGGTCGCACTCTGCATCGTTGCCGGCCGGTTCCTGCCCAACACCATGCTGGCAGTGACCACGCTGCTGGTTGGCGAAGAGATACGCCCCCTTGCTTCTTGGTATATGGACATGATGTCTGCCGCTGGCGTAGTGGCAGGTGTGGTCTATTACAAGTGGCAGCATGCTTATGTGCTGGCGGCCCTTACCGCCGTTGCCGTTATCCTCAACACACTGGTGCAGCCGTTATGGTTTGAACTGGTGCAACATCTCACTATCAACCATCATTGACACATGAAGACCAAGTATCTTATCATATTCGTGAGTTCGCTCTTGCTGCTTCTGTCCACCTATTGGGCTTACAGCTATCCATATACTGCAAGTTGGGTAGGCAGTGCCTGTTATTTTGTACTCACCCTGCTCTCTCTCCAGCGTTATGACGACGGTCACCATACCTCCGCTATCGCATGGTGCGTGCTGGCAGGCCGGTTGTTGCCCGAATTGCCTTTCAGAATCCTCTATCCCACTACGCTTTTTGCCGATTTCTATATCACAGCGCTCACGATAGCGTCTGTCGTGCTGGCGGCCACCTATCATCGATACCGCTATGGCGTGGTCTTGGTGCTCTCGACGGTCATCATGATATTGCTCAATACGTTGGGCTATGATGCGTGGAGGGTCGTAGCCGGTCATTAAGCACAAAAAAAAAGAGGGGGAATGATGCTCCCCCCCTTAAACCTCGCGGTGTATCACGCTCCCGTTGGCCTGATGCGTGGCCAGTACCAGCACTTCGGCTATCTGGACGTGGGCCGGGGCGCTGGCAGCGTAATAAGCCACATCGGCTATGTCGCTGCCCGTGAGCGGCTTTATGCCTTGGTAGACCTTGTCGGCGCGTGCGTCGTCGCCGTGGAAGCGCGTGTTGCTGAAGTGCGTCTCCACCAGTCCCGGTTTCACGTTGGTCACCCTTACCGCCGTGTGCGCCACGTCTATGCGCAGGCCGTCGGTCAGCGTCTTCACGGCCGCCTTGGTGGCGCAGTACACGTTGCCGCCCGCATAGGCCGCATCTCCGGCCACAGAACCTATGTTGATCACGTGCCCGCGGTTTCTGGCCACCATCTGCGGCACCACTATCCGTGTCATGGTCAGCAGCCCCTTGATGTTGGTGTCTATCATCGTCTCCCAGTCGTCCCATGCGCCCTCATATTCAGGCTCCAGTCCCAGTGCCAGTCCGGCATTGTTGATGAGTACGTCTATCTCCCGCCACGCCTGGGGCAGCGCATCCATCGCCTCATGCGCCGCCTGTCGGTCGCGCACGTCAAAGAGCAGCGTCAGCACCTGTCTGCCTTGTCCTTCCAACTCGCTTTTCAGCCCTTCCAGTCTCTCCTTGTTTCTGCCCGTGATGATGACCCTGTAGCCACCCTCGGCAAAGCGGCGCGCGCAAGCCTCGCCTATTCCGCTTGTAGCGCCTGTAATCAATGCTGTTTTTTCCATCATGCCGCAAATATACGCTTTTTCCATGAGAAAATGGTGACCTGTATGGAAAAATAAGGAGGGGGAAACCATTTCTTGACGAAGTACACTTTTCCCTGTCTGTGCAATGGATGGTATAGATAGGATGCGTGTCTTGATTAGCGGTACAGCCTTTCAGGCTATGACAGACCACGCCACCTGTTTCCGGGGGCGTTGCCGCCCGGTTACTCAGCGTATAGCCCTCCGGGCTTGTTAGAGTTTAAAGAGGGCAGCCACGGCGATGGCCTGCGGCATAGAGTTCACGCCCAGTTTCTGAAACAGCGTGTAGCTGTGTTTCTTGATGGTGTGAAACGACTTGTAGAGCATGTTGCCCATCTCCTTATACGAAATACCCTGCATGGCGAGACTGATGATTTCGTATTCCAAGTCCGTCAGTCTGATGGGCTCCTTTTCCTTCCATATACCTTTATCAAACTGATACACCTCCAATCGCTCATGTTGCATGTCGTGAAAGGTGAGATAATGCGAACCGATATAGGGCGACAGGCTCACGATGCACAGCATCAGCCACGGTTCATGGTGCGAGGTCGTGGCGATGGGTATCAACTTCTGGTTGACGGAAAACGCCTTGTTCCCCCTCTTTATCCTGTAGTTGTAGTTGAAGAAATAGGTAAAGGGCGCTATCGGCATCTCCTCTTTCCATTTTTGGTGAATGACACGGGTGCAAAGATCCAAGTGTGGCGACTCTTCGGCTATGAGTGCGTTGCTGATAAACGCCATGCCGTCACCCCTCCTCTCGCTGCCCTCGATACCTACCAACCGTCTTTGGTCTTTCGACGCATAGACCACCTCGCCTTTCGCCGTATCATAAATGCTGAATGTGGGATACGAAATCTGTATTCCATAGATAAAGGCTGCTATCTGTTCCCTCTCCGAGTCGCTGATTTCGCATTTCCCCTCCTTGGTGCACAGCTGCAAGATGTCTTGTCTGATGTCGTCTAATATCATGGTAATCTTTGGTTTGGTCATTAAGATTTTTTACAAAGATAGTGCAAGCCGAATGCAGTAGAGCTTGTTCTGACAGCTGAGGCGCCGCCTATTTTCTACAAAGATACTAAATATATGGATTAGTTCCAAACACTTCTATAAAAAAGTGCATCAGACGTGTCCGGTCATAACCGTTGCCACCTTTGCCAAGCTAAACATGGCGTTTAGTCCACCTAAATGCCATGATTAGCGTCGTAAAGGTGGCATTTAGCTTTCGTATCTCTTATCTTTTTCATTCGGCGAGGTGCAAAAAAGCGGGGGAGGATGAGGCAAGAGTGGGCGAATATGGTTATATTTGCATCCACAAACCCTAACCCATGCCCGTTATGACCACCACCGACCCCGCGATGCTGCTGCCAGACGCAGCCACCATCGACTTTGCGCGGGTGCATGCCGCCGACGATGTGCGTGCCCTTGCCCTCTCTGCCGCCCGATACCCCACCATAGACATGTCTCTGGCGCTCGACCAGATACGTGGCCGACAGATTGCGGCACGCAAATGTCCGGTGCTTGCCCGCCGCGACGGCATCGTGTACCCGCCCCATCTGTCTATGGAGCAGTGCTCGGGCCAGCGGGCGGCCGCCTATAAGCTGCGGTTGGCGCGGCGGCTGCTTCCCCCCGGCAGCCGGGAGCAGATGGTAGACCTCACGGGCGGTTTTGGCATCGATTTCCTCGCCCTCTCGCTCGCTTTTCGTCGTGCCACGTATGTGGAGCTCCATCCCCGGCTGTGCGCCATCATGCGCGCCAACCTGTCGGTGCTGCACCGCGAGGCGCAGGTGGTGTGTGGCGACGGTGTGGCGTGGCTCCGGCAGATGCCCCATGCCGACCTGATCTATATAGACCCTGCCCGGCGCGACACGGCGGGAGCCCGCACCTACGCCATCGGCGACTGCACGCCCGATGTCACGGCCATTGCCCGTCTGCTGGTAGACAAGGCCACGTGGGTGATGGTGAAGCTCTCGCCCATGCTCGACTGGCACAGTGCGGTGCGCGAGCTGGGCTGTGTGGCTGAGGTGCATCTCGTCTCTGTGGGCGGCGAGTGCAAGGAGATGCTGCTCGTGCTCTCGTTGCAGGCAGCCACCGACACGCCACCCGTCTACTGTGTCAGCGATACGGGCGTGTGCCGGTTTGATACGCCCGATGCCGTTCCTGCCCTGCTGCTCACGGGAGCACCCGAGCCCGACATGTGTCTCTACGAGCCCGATGCGGCTGTGATGAAATCGGGCTGTTTCGGCCAGTTGTGCCACCGCTACGGCGTGTCGATGGTGGCGCCCCATTCGCATCTCTTCGTGTCGTCCCAGCCGGTGCCGCGGTTCCCCGGGCGAGGTTTCAGCGTGGTGTCGGTATCGCCCATGAACAAGCGTGCGCTGCGGCAGGCACTGGCAGGCATCGCGCAGGCCAACATCGCCGTGCGCAACTTTCCCCTCACGGTGGCAGAGCTGCGCAAGCGGTTGCGGTTGGCCGACGGCGGCAGCGTGTACGTGTTTGCCACCACGCTGGCCGACCGCTCCCACGTTTTAATAATCTGCAAAAAAATCGGCTAAATTTGGCATTGTGCCATTTATTTGTTATTTTTGCATATTTAAAGACTTAAAAATCCGTAAAATAATGTCATCCATAGTGATTAAGAAGGTGGAGAGCAAGAAAGACCTCCGGGCCTTTATCGATTTCCATTACGACCTGTACGAGGGCAACGCTTACGATGTGCCCAATCTTTACAGTGACGAGCTCAACACGCTCAGCCCCGACAAGAATGCGGCTTTCGACTTTTGCGAGGCGGCGTACTATCTGGCGCTCCGCGACGGCAAGGTGGTGGGCCGTGTGGCCGCCATCATCAACCACAAGGCCAACCAGAAGTGGGACCGCCGCGATGTGCGCTTCGGATGGATAGACTTTGTAGACGATATCGAGGTGTCGCGTGCCCTGCTCCAGGCGGTCGAGGACTATGGCCGGGCCAAGGGCATGGACAGCGTGGTGGGTCCCCTGGGCTTCACCGATATGGATCCCGAGGGTATGCTCACTTGGGGATTCGACAAACTGGGCACCATGCCCACCATCTATAACTACGCCTACTATCCCGAGCACATGGAGCGGCTCGGAGGCTGGGCTAAGGACAACGACTATGTGGAGTACTACATGGAGGTGCCCGAGACCGTGCCCGAGAAGTACACCAAGATAGCCTCGATGATCGAGCAGCGCTACAATCTGCACGTGCGCAAGCTCACTCGCCGCGATATCTTCGAGGGCGGTTATGGCAAGAAGCTCTTCGGGCTCATCAACGAGACCTACAAGGACCTCTACGGGTTCTCCGAACTGACCGACAAGCAGATCGACCAGTATGTGAAGATGTACCTGCCGATGGCCGACCTCAGTCTCATTACCGTCATCGAAGACGGCAATGCCGACAACCGCATCGCAGGCATGGGCATCACCATCCCCTCGCTGTCGCGCGCCCTGCAGAAGTGCCGCCGCGGTCGGCTTTTCCCCTTCGGATGGTATCACCTGTTGCGGGCCATCAAGTGGCACAAGACCGAGGGCGTGGACCTGCTGCTCATGGGTTTCCTGCCCGAGTACCGCGCCAAGGGAGCCAATGCCCTGCTCTTCGCCGACCTGATTCCCAGGTATCAGGCCTACGGGTTCAAGTGGGGCGAGAGCCAAGTGGAGATGGAGAGCAACGGAGGGGTGCAGAGCCAGTGGGGTCCGCTGCATCCGGTCAACCACAAGCGGCGCCGCTGTTACAGAAAGAAGATTGAAGGATGATGGAAGACCAACTGGAAAACGAGGATAGACTGCAGCCGTCGGTGCAATATACCGAGGACAATATCCGCCACCTGTCGGATATGGAGCACGTGCGTACCCGTCCGGGTATGTATATCGGTCGTCTGGGCGACGGATCGTTGCCCGAAGACGGCATCTATGTGTTGCTGAAAGAGGTGATAGACAACTCGATCGACGAGTTTAAGATGAAAGAGGGCGACCGCATCGAGGTGGATATCGACGACAATCTGCGTGTCAGCGTGCGCGACTATGGCCGCGGCATCCCGCAGGGCAAGCTCGTCGAGGCCGTGAGCGTGCTCAATACGGGCGGCAAATACGACTCCAAGGCTTTCAAGAAGAGCGTGGGACTCAACGGTGTGGGCGTCAAGGCGGTCAATGCGCTGAGCGCACGCTTCGAGGTGCGCTCCTACCGAGAGGGCAAGGTGCGCTCGCTGGTCTTTGAGCGCGGCAACAAGCAGAGCGATGTGACCCAGGACTCGCAGGATGAGAACGGTACCTATATCTTTTTCGAACCTGACAATACGCTGTTTCTCAACTATCAGTTCCACGACGACATCGTAGAGTCCATGCTCCGCAACTATACGTATCTCAACGCGGGCCTCACCATCATGTACAATGGCCGGCGCATCCGCAGCCGCAACGGCCTGGAAGACCTTCTGGCAGACAGCATGACCGTGGAGGGACTATACCCCATCGTGCACATGAAGGGCGAAGATATCGAGATTGCCTTCACCCATACCAACCAGTATGGCGAGGAGTACCATAGTTTCGTCAACGGACAGCATACCACTCAGGGAGGCACGCATCAGAGCGCTTTCAAGGAGCATATAGCCCGTACCATCAAGGAGTTTTTCAACAAGGGCTACGAATATACCGATATCCGCAACGGCTTGGTGGCGGCTATCGCCATCAATGTGGAGGAACCGGTGTTTGAAAGCCAGACCAAGATCAAGCTGGGGTCTACGCTGATGGCACCGGGAGGCGAGTCGATCAACAAGTATGTGGCCGACTTTGTCAAGAAAGAGGTAGACAACTACCTGCACATCAACTCCGAGGTGGCCGAGACCATCGAGGGCAAGGTGAAGGAGTCGGAGCGTGAGCGCAAGGCGATGGCCGGCGTGACCAAACTGGCACGTGAGCGGGCCAAGAAAGCCAACCTGCACAACCGCAAGCTCCGCGACTGCCGCATCCACTATTCGGATGCCAAGAACGAGCGCAAGGAAGAGTCGTCGATCTTCATCACCGAGGGCGATTCGGCCAGCGGCAGCATCACCAAGAGCCGGGATGTGAACACGCAGGCCGTGTTCTCGCTCCGCGGAAAACCCCTCAACTCGTTCGGACTCACCAAGAAGGTGGTTTATGAGAACGAAGAGTTCAATCTGCTGCAGGCTGCGCTCGACATAGAGGACGGCTTGGACAATCTCAGGTACAACAAGGTGATTGTGGCGACCGATGCCGATGTCGACGGCATGCACATCAGGCTGCTCATCATCACTTTCTTCCTGCAGTTTTTCCCCGACCTCATCAAGAAGGGGCATGTGTACGTGCTCCAGACTCCGCTCTTCCGTGTGCGCAACAAGCGTACCAAGATCAAGAACAAGCGCGTGCTGGCCGAGTGGGATGCCAAGGCCGACAAGAAGGGCAAGAGCGACTTTGTGGTGCGTTACTGCTACAGCGAGGAGGAGCGCCTCAAGGCCATTCAGGAGCTGGGGCCGGACCCCGAAATCACGCGATTCAAGGGATTGGGCGAGATCAGCCCCGACGAATTTGTCCATTTCATCGGTCCCGACATGCGGTTGGAGCAGGTGACACTGCACAAAAACGACCAGGTGCAGAAGCTTTTGGAGTATTATATGGGTAAGAACACGATGGAGAGACAAACCTTCATCATCAACAATCTGGTAGTAGAGCAAGATATTCCTGAGGAAGAGACGGCTCCTATCGATGCTTAAAATAAGGATATGAAACGAATAATTTTGTCTGCATTTGCCTTGGCTTGCACAGTGGTGGCCGGCGCGCAAATGCGGTTTAACTTTGGCGAGAACACGCCGTCAGGCAAGCTGCGCATGGCACAGATGGCCATCAGCAATCTTTATGTAGATTCTATTTCTGAGGACAAACTGGTAGAGGATGCGATACGGGGAATGCTCGAAAAACTCGACCCCCATTCCAGCTATTCCACCGCCAAGGAGGCCAAGGCTCTCATCGAGCCCCTCAACGGTTCGTTCGAGGGCATCGGTGTGCAGTTCAATATGTCGCAAGACACGCTGCTCATCATCCAGCCCGTGGTCAATGGCCCCTCGGAGAAGATGGGTATCTTGGCCGGAGACCGCATCGTGACGGTCAATGACACGGCTATCGCCGGTGTCAAGATGTCGCGCGAGGATATTATGAAGCGGTTGCGGGGGCCCAAGGGTACCAAGGTCAAGCTGGGCATCGTGCGCCGTGGTATCAAGGATATGCTCTATTTCACGGTGAAGCGCGACAAGATACCTGTCAAGACCATTGATGCCGCCTATATGATTCGCCCGGGCGTGGGCTATGTGCGCATCGGCAGTTTCGGTGCCACCACGTACGACGAGTTCATGGACGCTGTGGCGCGGTTGAAGGCCGATGGTATGCGCGACATCATCCTTGACCTTCAGGACAATGGTGGCGGTTATCTGCAGGCTGCTGCCCGTATTGCCAACGAGTTTCTCCACCGCGACGACCTGATAGTCTACACGCAGGGACGTGCTGCCGGCCGTCAGGAATACCGTGCGCAGGGCAATGGACGCTTGCTCGAGGGCAAGGTGATGGTGCTTGTCAATGAGTTTTCGGCCTCGGCTTCCGAGATAGTCACGGGTGCCATCCAGGACCAGGACCGTGGTCAGGTGGTGGGTCGGCGCACCTTTGGCAAGGGATTGGTGCAGCGCCCCATCGAGTTCAAGGACGGCTCGCTCATGCGGCTTACCGTGGCACATTACTATACGCCCTCAGGCCGCTGTATCCAGAAGCCCTACACCAAGGGAGAGATGGAAGACTATGCCCGTGAGCTCGACCAGCGGTACCGGCATGGCGAACTGTACAGTGCCGACAGCATCCACTTCGCCGATTCGCTCAAATATTACACGCTCCGTACCCATCGCACCGTCTATGGTGGCGGTGGCATCATGCCCGATTACTTCGTGCCGCTCGATACCACCAAGTACACGGCCTATCATCGCCAACTGGCGGCCCATAGTTTCGTGATCAATGCCAATCTCACCTATATTGACCAGCACCGGCGCACGCTGAAGAAGCAGTATGCCGATTTTGCCGACTTCAATGCCCGTTTTGAGATTCCGCAGGCTGTCATCGACAAGATGGTGGATGAGGCCCGCGAGCAGAAGATTGTGCCCAAGGATGAGGCGGAACTGCAGCAGACACTGCCGCAACTGCGTCTGCAGCTCAAGGCGCTCATTGCCCGCGACCTGTGGGATATGAGCGAGTATTTCCAAGTGATGAATACGCAGAATGCCATCGTGCAGCGCGCTGTCCAGTTGATTCAATAGCGCGGCCTCGTTGCACTCTATGTGCCCTCACCCTATCCCTTGCTCCGTGGGATAGGGTGTGGGCACCAAAGCACAGGCCGAGGGCACCATCTGTAGATACATCAGATTTTTTTCCCTTGTTGGTCATTAGGAAACAGTTTTATATGTTCTCTAATGACTGATAATCTGGTTTTCCCCCTTTGTCATCGTCCGCAAGCAGGGAAAGGGGGACAAGGATGCCCGTTTTCATGTTTCTGAACCATCCAACTGCAAAAATCATCGGTTCCATCGTTAAAACAACCATTTTATCGGTGGTTCCCGCATCGGATATTCCAATGGTTGGAAAATATGGTAAAAACGACATCGCTTGTCGTTTCTGTCCTATTTTCCCGAAAAAGGAGGCAAAAATGACAATGTGTGATGGGAAGTGAATAATTGGAATAAGGTTCATGGGTGATATTGACTACTTTTGTGTCAGACAGAAATATAGGACGGAGGTCCGATTGGTAAAAGTTACATTCGAAATAATAAATTTCACTTCATAAAAATAATTCGATATAAGGGTAATGATGGTCGCATGTGAATGTAGCCGTCATTTTTTTGTCTCAACTCCTTTGTGTTCAGCGAATTTTTGATTACTTTTGTGCCGACAAAGATTATAAACGGACTACTGCGATGAAAGTGTCAGGAAGATGCCCCGTATGGCATCAGATGGCTGTAGGTATGGGATGCCTTTTGGCGCTGTTGTGCATACCGGTCTACGGCGAATCCACGGACTTGCTGTCCGATACTCCCTGTGGCCTACAGAGCGCTGAGGCCACCACTTTGATGCTGAAAGGTAACTATGAAGAGGCGTTGGCTACTTACCGAAGGGCAGGAAAATCGTATGCCAGCCAGAACGATACGGTCAGCCAACTCTATATCACTTGTTTCCTTTATCCCCAGATGGAAGCGTTGGAGCAGCTCCACCGACCCGAAGAAGCCTTGGCGATGGCACGGCGTATCATGGTTGTCAAAGACGCTGTCATCGCGCGTTACAAGAAGAGCCACAACCAGCCTGTTGAGGTCTCTACGCCTACAGCAACCAGTCCTGCCGAGATGCGCGACATGCTTTTGGGCATGTTGGCGGTGCTGCTGTTGTGTGCCCTTTTCGGCTTCTTGTATTACCGTCGCGTTATCCGTCGCAAGAACAGGGCGCAAGTGGAGACGATAGACCGACTGATGCGCTACAAGCGGATGGTCTATGGCTACAGCGACAAGGTGCTCAAGCCCGACCAAGATACGGCCTGTGCCCTCCGCTCGTATCTTACACAGGACAAGGTGGGTGAGGATGAGCGTCTCTTCGGCAAGGTGGTCAAGGCCATTGTGGACAAGAAGCTCTATCTCAATCCCGGTCTGTCGCGCGATGATATTATCGCCGAGGTCTATGTACCCAAAAACAAGTTTGCGCAGTTGTTCCAGCGCTATGTCGGCATGTCGTTTAACCGTTATATCAATAGCTTGCGCATGGACGAGGCCGTGGCTCTGCTGTGTGAGCATCCCGAATATACCATCGAGAGCATCTCCACAGCGTGTGGCATGTCGTCCATGCAGACTTTCTACCGTGTGTTTATCGAGACTTATGGTCTTACGCCTACCGAGTATCGCCGCATGTGGCTGCTCGAGTCGGCAGCTGGAAACGCGGAAACCGACGCTTAGAGCATCCCCTATCCCTTAGTTCCCTCGCCCCGTGGGAGAGGGATAGGGTGAGGGCACCCAAGGGAAAAGGTGAGGGCACATAAGGGTCAGGGCAGCAGGGCGAGCGCCCTGTTTTCGGCAGCTTCCATCTGTTCCCGCTCCCCCGGCCCCTTGTCGTTGATGCCGCAGAGGTGCAGTATGCCGTGTATGATGACCCTGTGCAGTTCTTCGTCGTAGGGTTTGCCGAAGAGTTCGGCGTTGGAGCGCACGGTGTCGAGGCTGATGACCAAGTCGCCGCTGATGGTATCGTCCTCATCGTAGTCGAAGGTGATGATATCCGTGTAGTAGTCGTGTCCCAGATACTCACGGTTCACCTCCAGTATCTTCTCATCGTCCACAAACAGGTAGCCTATCTCTCCCACTTTGCGTCCGTAGGAGGCGGCTACGGCCTTGATCCACGCATTGGTGGCGCGTTTCTTGATGGCGGGCATACGCACGCCATCGGCATTGTAAGTTATCATTGCTTATGAGGTAAATATTCATCGATGGGTTTTCCGAAGTGCTGGAGCGTCCTCACCATGGTCGAGGAGAGGCTTTCCCACTGCGGTTCGGCATAGAGCAGCAGCGTCTCGACACCGCCCATGCGCCGGTTGAAGTCTGCTTGCGCGCGCTCATACTCAAAATCGGCCACTGAGCGCACCCCTTTGATGATGCACTGCGCGCCCACCCGGTGCGCCAAATCCACCGTCAGATCGTCGAACGGCAGCACCTCTATCTGCGGCAGGTCGCTGTAGAGGTCGGCAATGGCCTGTACCCGCTCCTCGGCAGAGAGCAGCGTCTGCTTGGCGGGATTGACGCCTACCCCTATCACTATCCGCTCAAAGAGCGGCAGCGCCCTCCGCACGATCGAGTCGTGTCCGAGCGTAAAGGGATCAAAGGTCCCTACAAATAGTCCTGTCATCATTGTCCGAATAAGTCAGGTGTCATCACATCGCCCATGTAGGGGTTGCGTCCCAGATGCTGGTAGGCCAGCGGCGTGGCCATACGTCCGCGAGGCGTGCGCTTCACAAATCCCTCCATGATGAGGAACGGTTCGTACACCTCTTCCACCGTGCCCGTGTCCTCGCCGATGGCTGTAGCGATGGTCGACAGTCCCACGGGGCCGCCGCGAAACTTGTCGATGATGGTAAGCAGTATCTTGTTGTCTATCTCGTCCAGTCCGTAGCGGTCTATGTTGAGCGAGCGCAGCGCCAGTTGGGCGATATCGTGGGTGATACGGCCGTTGCCCTTGACCTGGGCGAAGTCGCGCACGCGCCGGAGCAGGGCATTGGCGATACGGGGCGTGCCCCGCGAGCGCCGGCTTATCTCCACGGCTGCGTCGTCGTCGATGGGTACACGCAGTATGCCTGCCGACCGCCGGATGATACGCTGCAGGGTCTCAGGGTCGTAATACTCCAAGTGCAGGTTGATGCCAAACCTCGCCCTCAGCGGAGCTGTGAGCAGGCCGCTCCGGGTGGTGGCTCCCACCAGCGTAAAGGGGTTCAGGTCTATCTGGATGGAGCGGGCAGACGGTCCCTTGTCGATCATGATGTCGATACGATAGTCTTCCATCGCCGAGTAGAGATATTCTTCCACGATGGGCGATAGCCGGTGTATCTCGTCGATGAAGAGCACGTCGTTGGGCTCCAGCGAGGTGAGGATGCCGGCCAGATCGCCGGGTTTGTCGAGCACCGGTCCGCTCGTAATCTTGAACCCCACGCCCAGTTCGTTGGCGATGATGTTGCTCAGTGTGGTCTTTCCCAGTCCGGGAGGGCCGTGCAGCAACGTGTGGTCGAGCGGTTCGCCACGATATTTGGCCGCCTCGACAAAGACCTCCAGGTTTTCCACCACCTTCATCTGTCCCGAGAAATCGCGGAACTTGAGCGGACGCAAGGCGTTTTCAAACTCTTTTTCGGCCGAGGAGTACGACTCTTCCCTTATATCAAAATCGTCTGACATGTCTCTATGAGTTTTCGCAGAGGGCTTCGGCGCCCTCTCCCTGCAAAGTTAGCACAAACCGCGGACAATGCAAAGCAAGATGCCAAGTTTTTGTCGGTCGCGCGACAATTTGGTGTTCCTCCTGCCGCGTCTGTATATGGTAGACGGCGTGTGCCGGGGTGCCGTTTGGTCGCCGTATCGCAACTGCCGTTCGGCCGTACTCCAATTGCGGTACGCCCGTATTCCAATTGCGATACGCCCGTACTCCAATTGGTGTACGGTGTCCAAATGCTGTCGTAAGCCCTCCTTTTAGCGGTCTTTAGAGGATGTGCCTATTATGACACACCCTCTTGATAGTAACTGTCAGATGAGAATAATGCATCGATTACACTTCCTCATCCATACTCTTTCTGGCGTCAAAGTGTGCTTTGTCCAGTTTTTCTGCTTTCACGGGGTTATTCCAATGTATAAAATAGTAGCACTCTTCAGTGGCATAGCCATCTATTGAGTACTTGCCATTGGTTACAATCTCATCACCCTCTCTATCCCAGATAGTAACCTCAATGTCTTTAATTTGTTTACTGCCACCAAGTGTTCCAAGAACGAAGTTTTTGGTCGACTTCTCTCCCACTTTGGTGATAGGAATAAAGTGTGGAGTGAGAATTTCTTTGCCATTGGTGTCAAAGCGATAGGTTTTCCATGCGATGCTGATATGCCGTGTGGCACCACGATTGTTACGGAAAACGATCTCTACATCGTGTACTGGGATGATAGACTTCTTGATATAGCTTCCTGTCGAGTTGAACTGGGCGGCAACGGGATTGCTACAGATAAACTGTGTGCTGTAAGAAAGCATCACACCCTGTGTGTTACGGTCAATATTAAAACCTTTGGACAGATAATCGTCAATAGCCGTTTCTGCGTTCTTGACAGACGTGTGCAATGCTGCCAGTGCTTTGTCCATTTGTTCTGGGCCTTCTGAAGCGTTGATGTTCGCTTTGCAGTTTTTCAGAATATTCTCTGCTCCGTTGGTGCTGCCGCCTTCAACGATATAGTTTGCTTTGAATGATAATTCCAGTTTCTTATCCGTCTTATCTACGTTGCTCTTGACGTAGCTGCTATAGGCTGCTTGTGCACTTTTGATGACGGAGCTGCTGTTGCTCTCAACCTCAGTGGTATAAAAAGCTCTGCGACCGTATGTTACAGAGTTGACAAAGAGTAGGGCATTGTTTTTTACTTTGGCCTTTATCATATCCACTGTCACGTTGGGCCCAAACAGTTGGGAGAAATCTCCTTCTGCAAAATCTGCCTTGACAGTATAATAATTCTGACTGAAATCCAGGATAGTGATGCTCTTATATGCTTTCTTGCTGCTATCATAGCTTGCTCCGAGGCTTGCGCCACAGAAACTGGCCGATGCGTTCATGGAAAGGTCGGCTTCGCGGTAGCTGGAGAATGTTTTATAATTGCCGTGGAATTTAGCCGGAATCCTAACACCTGATTTGTAGAAGTTGGACAATATCTTATCAATGGCATGATCTACTTCCAATGCGATATTTGTGTCCTGCGAACTGGAAGCCACAACCGAATCACATCCCATTTCCACGTTGTTGAAGTTCTCAATACGGATATTGACTTTTCCTCGGGCGATATTAAGTACCGTCGGGTTCAGTGTGTTGATGTTGTCGTCTACAATCAGCAAGGCACCAGGGTAGACATTGCTGGCGTTAGACAACATATTGTATGAGGTGTCACCGCTATTCCATTCTACCCTTTCCTTCACTTCAAGATATTTGCCCCCTTCTAAAGAGGTAGCACCTACAGAACCTTTTTCGATATAGGCCAGCAATTTGTTGTCTGCCCGCAGTTGATTCATGTATTCGTTGATTTTGCGGCGGCGGTCAGCATCGCTGTCTGTTGGTGATGCTGCGATGGATGAAGAACCTGACGATGGTCTGGAGGGCGTAACGAGATGTGTGGGGATTACAGGACGTTTGAAAGATCCGAATGTTGTGCGTGTTGTCGTTACGTTTTTGTTGCCTGTAGAAAGGTGGTTGCCGCACGTGCTCTTATGTTCTTCGTTGATAGGTTTTCCTTTCTCGCCTCCATAGTACCAGCTGTCACCATCGCCCTTAAAGAACCAGTTGACATTGTCGTCACCTAAGTTGCCGGGGCGCAGCCAACCAATGCAAATGTTTTGGTTGTAGTTGTAGAAGTCGTGCTCAAACGTTAATCCCGTACGGCAGTTTTCCAACTTAATATGGAGTTGGTAAAGGTTTCCGGGAACTACAATGATGGGTTGTAGCCACTTCTTTTCGTCTATTTTTACCGCTCCTTGTACGATCAAAATCTGGTTGCTGGTAGGTGTGGCTTTAGTCCAGCCACTGACCTTGATGTCGGTTGCTTTCAGCGTGTTGAAAATCCTAATTTCCATAGTTGCATTAAATTGAGTTGTTAATAATATTGATAGTATTGATAGTATGATGTTCCTATCCGCGTCTCCCAAAGAGGCAATGCCAGAGCTTCTTGAGGAGTTCCTGGCAGCACTTGATGCGGCTCGGTTCCTGCTCGGCCTGTCGGGCTGCGGCTTGTTCTTGCTTGATCAGCATGGCCATCCGCTCATCGATGGTGCGCTGCACCTGCTGCTTGTTTACTTTGGGTTTGGTATGTGCGTATGTCATAGATGGTGTGTGTTGCTTTGCCTGCAAATTTAAGGCGGAAAAGGTGATACACGATATCAATATAGGAACGCAAAATATCAATTGGGGAACAAAAAGCGGTATGTGGACAAAAAAGACAGGCACTGTGTCGCTTTTACCACAGTGCCTGTCAGGTATGATAGAAGATTGAAAGTCGGAGTTGGGGTTAAGATGGTCTGTGAATCAGTTTGGCAAAAGTATATCCCTCTCTTCGTCGTTCATACATCAATTTAATATGATTCCATCTCTGGTGACATTTTCGTAAAATGGGGTGACACGGTATGATTCCCATTCCTTTTGAGTGTACAATATGGGATTGATATCTTCGCCCAACTCACAACCAAGCAAGACAAACGGATAACTTACCGTATCATAGTCGGCCTGTGCCAATGTATCTTTATCAAGCAGGATGAGCAAATCCCAGTCTGATTTGGGATTTGCAGTACCTCGTGCCCTGGATCCATAAAGGATGACTTTTCCTCCAGCAGGAATAGACTGGGACACGACGTTCTTGATCTTGGCAATTACATAACTATCATCCATATATCATGCCGTTTGTTGTTACAAATATATAATGTAAATCTGGTAATTGCAAGCATTTATCCGTTTTTATTTTTGTTTCGGTATTGCAGGGGTGTCATGCCGACGTTCTTTTTGAAGAGACTGCCAAAGTAGGAGGCGTTGTCCATGCCGCAACGCAGGGCGATGTCGGCGATGGGCATGTCGGTGGTGTCCAGCAGTTGGCGGGCATAGGTCAGGCGGATGAGCAGGATGTACTCGGTGGTGGTATAGCCTGTGATGGCTTTGAGCTTGCGGTTGAGCTGTGCCCGCGACACGCATAGGTCGTAGGCCAGCGCATCGTAGTCTATCTTGCCCTGCCTGATATGCTTGTGGGTGGCATCGGTAAACCTGCTGATAAATGTGCGATCCTGTTCGGAAATCTCTGCCTCCTCAGCTGGAGTCTCCTCCTTGATGGCAGCCGAGAACCGCTCACGCAGCAATTGTCGCTGTTCGAGCAGTTTTTCCACCCGCAGATGCAGTTCGTCGGCATGGAAAGGCTTTTCGAGGTAGGCATCGGCACCTGCAGCCAGTCCGCGCATGCGGTCTTCGTGGGTTACCTTGGCGGTGACCATGATGACCGGGATATGGCACAGCAGTTCGGAAGAGCGGATGCGGCTACAGAGTGCCACGCCGTCCATCTTGGGCATCATTATGTCGGTGACGATGAGGTCGGGCACTAGTTCGTTGGCTTTCTGCAGCGCCTCCTCGCCGTTGGAAGCGAAGAAAAACCGGTATTGTGGATTGAGCTGGTGCCTGATATAGTCGGCCACCTCGGGCGTGTCTTCGGCCACCAGGATGCGGATGGTGTCGGTGTCGTTGTCGGGTATGTCGTCTTCTGGCATCGGCGCGGCAGATGGCAAGGAGAGGGTGGCGTCCAGGTCGGCCTTGGACAGGGGATGATCGGCAATGGCGGTTGTGACGAGAGGCAGGGAGACCACGAAGGTGGAGCCCATATCGGGTGCGCTGTGTACCTCTATCGTGCCGTGCATGGCTTCGACAGCAAGTTTGGCCAGTGGGAGACCGATGCCCGTGCCTACGCTGTTACAGGCCTTGTCGGCACGATAAAATGGGCGAAAAATGCAGGATTTCTCCGCTGGTGTCATGCCGATGCCCTGGTCGCTCACGTAGATGCGGAGGTTGTGGGCCTCGATGCGCGAGGAGACGAGCACCTCGCTGCCTGCCGGGGAAAACTTGATGGCGTTGGCGAGCAGATTCTGCATGGTCTTGTTGACATAGTCGGGGATGAAGTCGGTCTCCACGGTCTCTTCCTGGGGTGCGTAGGTCAGCGTGATGCCCTTGTTGGCGGCGTAGGCGGTGTAGCTCTGGCAGATTGTGGACAGGAAGCCCACGATGTCGCCGTGCTTGACGGGCGGTGTGGCCACGGTTTCGTTGGCGGAGAGTTTGGCTATGTCGAGTATCTGGTTGATGAGGCAGAGCAGTCCGTCTTGGTGGCGGATGATGTCCTTGGCCTTGGTATGCAGGTCTGTGTCTTCTGCCGTATGGTCTCTGATGTGTTGGGCTGCCAGACGTATGATGGTGAGCGGGGTACGAAACTCGTGGGTGATGCCGGTGAAGAAACGCTCCTTGGTGTGGATGAGTTCCTTTTGCAGCACGTTGCGTTTCTTGCGCAGCAGGTAGCGGTAGAGCAGGATGACGATGACCACCACCAGCACGGCTACCACCGACAGCGACGTGGCGATGATGATGCGCTGGCGGAGACGTCCTTGCTCGTTTTGTATCTTCAGTTCCTCGTTTCTGAATTTGGCATCATACTCTTGCAGGGCGGCCTGCATGTCCTTGTGATAGAGGGTGTCTTTCAGTCCGGCATAGCGCTCCAGATGGACAAGCGCCTCTTCGGGATGGAGCCACCGCAGTGTCTGGTAGAGTCCGTAGCGGCTCCTGCTCTCGTTGTAGGGGTCTTTCTTGTCGGTGAAGATGGCCAGTGCCTTCCTAAACTGAGCCTCTGCCTCGCGCCAAAGTCCCCGTTGGCACAGCAGCGTGCCCATCTGGTTGTGACAGATGCCGAGCGAGGTCTGCTGTCCGGTCTCTTGCAGCAGTGGGATGGCGCGCCGCAACGACTGTTCGGCTTCCGTCTTCTGTCCCAGCGCCATCTGTGCCGTGGCCATCTGCGACAGGCGGATGCCCATCTTGCCCCGGTTGCCGCGCAGAGAGTCTATCTCAAATGCCTTGCGGGCAAAGATGAGCGACTTGTGGTGCTGCTCCATGCCGTGATAGATTTCCGATGCCATGCCATACTGTATGGCCATGCGTGTGGTGTCGGCTACCTCGGTGCTGTTGCGTATCGCCTCGAGGATATATTTTTCGCCTGTGGCAGGCTGTTTGGAGGCCAGATAGATGCCGGCAATGGTGTTGAGCGACGAACTGATGCGGCCCTTGTCGCCCATGAGTTTTTCGGTTTCGAGACTCCGCATGGCATAGTTGAGTGCCTGGGTGTAATTGCCTTGGCGGAAGTAGCTGATGGAGAGCAGGCTCTGGCAGTCGGCCTTCGTCTCGCGGTCTGTGCAGTGTGGCAGGGCCTTGAGGGCATAGTCGCGGGCACGCTGGTAGTCTTGCCGGTCAAAGTAATACTCGCCTGCCCAGTACCACACCAGTTTGTCGATGCTGTCGGGGTGGCTTTGGGCATCGAAGGTGATGGCATGGTCGGTAAACTCGTCCGTATAGAGTCGCTTGAAGATCTGGTTGGCTACCTTGGCCTTGTCGCGCGTCGTCTCGTAGCTTTCTATCCATCTCTCTATCTGTGTTTTGCTGCCCGCAAGAGCCGGGCATAGTGTGATGGGCTGGACGACAAGCAGTATCCAGAAAAGGAGCTGGAATCTCATGTAACTTTTCATTTTATAGTCTTTGTTGTGATTTTGCCAATTGTGCCGCTTATCTTTTACAAAGGTAGTGCAAACCGAGAGCCATAGAGCTTGCTCTAATGGAAGAGGTGCAGCCTAACTTCTACAAAGGTAGTGATTTCCGTATAATTCTCGGCTTGTTTTCGGTGAAAAGTATATGCGCTTCCCGATATCTGTGCGATG
>SFKY01000024.1 GCA_004554665.1 Bacteroidales bacterium | reverse complement strand
ACCACCCACTTTTACTATTCATTTTTGTAGTAAATGAAATACCTGATACTTTCTGACATTCATGGATCGCTGCAAACGCTGCAGCGGGCATTGGCATTTTATGCCGACCAATCATGTGATATGCTCTGTATTTTGGGTGATATCCTGAACTACGGCCCACGAAACGGGTTGCCTGAAGACCTCAATCCCCAAGGCATTGCCGAAACGCTGAATAGGATGGCCGACCAGATTGTGGCCATAAGGGGCAATTGTGATTCGGAGGTGGACCAGATGCTCCTCCAGTTTCCCATTCTGGCAGACTACACCCTGCTGGTGGACGAAGGCAAAAAACTGTTTCTCACGCACGGGCATATATATAATAAGGTGAATATGCCCAAAGGAAAAATTGATGCCGTGTTTACAGGCCACACCCATCTCTGGGAATTGGAGCCAATGGGTGGCACCACTTATTGCAACACAGGTTCCATCACTTTCCCCAAAGGTGGAAACCCACCTACCCTTGCCGTTTACGAGCATGGAAAGATAGCTGTATATACACTTGACGGTGCCCTGCTCAAGTCGGCAACGCTCTGAAAGGCAATAGCTGTCAACATAAAAAAAGCCGGATAAAGCCACCCGCGTGCTTATCCGGCCTTTTCTATGATTGATTATTTACTGATGCTGCGGGCGAAGCAGATCGTTAACCGTCTTGACGGGGTTGAAGGTTGAGAGCGGCACCTCTACGAATACCGTATTCCAGTCGCTCATGGCACCATTCCAAAGACCGGGCAACTCGAGTGCCTTGAGTTCCTTGCCATTCTTGCTCTTAGAACTGATAAAGCCAGTCTGACGATCCACGTATTCGGGCAGGTTGAACGGACAGCCCTTATAGTCTTTCACCGCACAAACCAGGTCTACGGGGTTGAAATGCGTACCCTCGGTAAACATCTTCAGGTATTCAGGATTGTTCTTGTCTATCTGTGTAGACTCAAGTATCTGAAGGCTCACCGTGCCGTCCTGATTGTACGCCAAGAATGGGCCACCACCGGGCTCACCCACGTTCTTTACGACACCACACACGCGCATAGGCCGGTTCAGTTTCTTGCGCAGATACCCTACAAGGTCAGCATCCTCCAGTTCTTTGATGTCGGCCTTACGGCAGCAGAGGTCACGCTGCAAGAAGCGGATAATCTCCTCGAGTTTCTCGTGGTTGTACTCGCCTGAATCCAACAACTCCAGGTACTCGAAAGCCTTACGCTGCAGGGCAACAAGCACGCCGGCCAGCACATTCTTGTACAATACGGTGTCGGCCTTCAGCCTGTCAGGCACCACATTGTCGATATTCTTGATAAACACGATGTCGGCGTCGAGATCGTTCAGGTTCTCGATCAGCGCTCCGTGACCTCCGGGGCGGAAGAGGAGTGAACCGTCTTCGTTACGGAAAGGCGTATTGTCGGGATTGGCGGCTACGGTGTCGGTACTGGGTTTCTGCTCCGAGAAGGAGATGTTGAATTTCACATCATACGCAGCAGCGTACTTGTCGGCTTTCTCGGCCACCTTCTTCTTAAACAACTCCAGATGGTCGTGGCTTACCGTGAAGTGTACATTGGCCTCGCCATTGCTTGCAGCATACAGTGCAGCCTCCACCAGATGCTCCTCCATAGGGGTGCGTGCACCGTCCTCATAGTTGTGGAAGAGCAGCAGGCCCTTAGGCAGCTGGCCATAGTTGAGTCCCTTGGCCTCGAGCATGTTGGCCACCACAGCCTTGTAGTTGCCGTCGGCCATCAGTTCTTTCACGCACTTGCCCTCATTCTTCTTGCACATGTCACAGAGTGCCTCGCGGAAGGCAAAATTCTTGATGTGGTCGAAGTATTCTTTCTCAAAGTCTGTGGTCGGTACATCATAATCTGCACTCAAGAACGAGAACATGTTCTTGAACATACGGCTGGCTGCTCCAGACGCAGGCACAAACTTCACTACCTTGTGACCCTGTGCCTTGTACTCGTTCCAGTCTTCGATGTAGTGCTCGCGCTCTTCGCCGTCGAGCGCCAACACGCCCTGCCCTACCGAAGCGGCAGCTTCGAGTTTAAGGAACGGGAAACCCTCTTTGATCTGATTAAGTTGACCAACTACTTGCTCTTCGCTGATGCCTCGCTCAGCGATTTGCTTAAGATCTGTTTCTGATAGCATTATAGTAACGATTTTAAGTTTTACCTATTTTCGACAACAAATATAACGATTTTTTCCGAAAGCAGGAAACAAATGATATGATTTTTTGCCACGTGCTGTTTTTTATCCCAAATCGGTCATTAGCGTTATGATGATAACAACTCTTGTTTTTGAACAGATATCTCTCCGTTTAGAGGGCGCAATGGGATTCCATTGTAACCGAAAAACGGAAAGGCAGATGACAAAAAGAAAGTTTGTTTGCGCATAATAGTCTAATGGCCGATTTGGGAATTAATGTTCCTGTCATGCCGAAGCCCCGTCTCCCCCACCCTGCCATGCCCTTGCGCCATGCGCCGCGCAGTGCCCACTGCCACCCCATAGGATAACACTTGTCAAACCTAAAGGTGGCATTTACGAGGGCTAAATGCCACCTTTACGACGCCAATCATGGCATTTGGCATCCGCAATGATGATACCTGTTTTCGTCAAAATATTCCCGAAGCCAGTCAATTTACTTGTCTAAATGTTTCTGACTACCGATTTATTTTTGTACTTTTGCATAAGTAGGGATGTCTGGCGGGCACCTTTGCCGTGCCCCAACCTATCCAGATGTCTACCGAGGATATCACATCACACATCATTTATAAAGAAGATTGCGTATGGCTGAGAGGTTTGTTTTTACACCGGAAGAGAGGAGAGAGACCATCACCCTCATCGACAAGATTAGGAAGGCTATCGGCGACTCGTTGCAACAGGGCGACGACCGTAAGATCTATGCCTGTCTCAGACAGGCTATGGCCAACCACCAGCTGCAACGCGACGTGTTTGGCATCAATCCCGTGCTCCATGCCTTGCAGACAGCCGACCTTGCCGTTACCGAAATAGGGTTGAAGCGCGATGGCGTACTGGCCATCATGCTCTATACGATCATACCCTCCGGACAGGCATGCATCGACTCGCTGCGCAGCGAGTACGGCGAGAGCGTGGCGCACATCATCCACGGGCTTTGCCGCATCCGTGAACTGTACAAGAAGAATCCTGTCATCGAGAGCGAGAACTTCCGCAACCTGCTGCTCTCGTTCGCCGAAGACATGCGTGTGATTCTCATCATGATTGCAGACAGGGTCAACCTGATGAGGCAGATTCGTGACACCACGCAAGAGAATGCCAAGCACCAGGTGAGCGAGGAAGCCAGTTACCTCTACGCCCCTCTTGCCCACAAACTGGGTCTCTACAAACTCAAAAGCGAACTGGAAGACCTGAGTCTGAAATATCTGGAGCACGATGCGTACTATATGATATGCGAAAAACTGAACGCCACCAAGCGTTCACGCGATGCTTATATCGAAAACTTCATCGGGCCTATCCAGCAACGACTTGAAGAGGCTGGGTTAAAGTTTCACATGAAGGGACGAACCAAGAGCATCCACTCCATCTGGCAAAAGATGAAGAAGCAGAAGTGCGGCTTCGAGGGCATCTATGACCTGTTTGCCATCCGCATTATCCTCGACTCGCCCCTCAAGAAAGAGAAGATGCAGTGCTGGCAGGTCTACTCCATCGTGACAGACATGTACCAGCCCAACCCCAAGCGCCTGAGAGACTGGCTGAGCGTGCCCAAATCCAACGGCTATGAGTGTCTGCACATCACGGTTCTTGGCCCGCAAAACAAGTGGGTGGAGGTGCAGATACGCACCGAGCGTATGGACGAGATAGCCGAGCATGGTCTGGCAGCCCACTGGCGCTACAAGGGTGTGAAGAGCGAGGGAAATATGGATACATGGCTGGCCAGCATACGGGCAGCCTTGGAGGCTGGCGACGACCTGCAGGTGATGGACCAGTTCAGGATGGACCTGAGCGAGGACGAGGTGTATGTGTTTACGCCCAAGGGCGACCTGTTCAAGTTTCCCAAAGGTGCGACGGTGCTCGATTTTGCCTACCACATCCACACGGGCGTGGGCAATACCTGCGTAGGTGGCCGCATCAACAACCGCATCGTGTCTATCCGTGAGCCACTCCATTCGGGCGACTCTGTAGAGATACTCACCCAGAGCAATCAGAAACCCAACGCCAACTGGCTCAATATCGCCAAGACCTCTAAAGCCAAGGCCAAGATTCGTCTTTCCATCAAAGAGACACAGGCCAAGGAAGGGCTGCTGGCCAAGGAGATGCTCGCACGCCGCTTCAAGAACCGGAAGATGGAGATGGAAGAGAGCGTGATGAACCACCTGATGAGGAAGATGGGATTCAAGGAACTGTCCGAATTTTACAAACAGGTGGCCGACGGGAAGCTCGACTTCAATAGTATATTGGAGAAATACGTGGAGGTGAAGAACCAGTTGCAGAATGCCAACCAGAAGACAGTTCACTCGGCGGAGGACTTCAGTTACGAGGTTCCCGAAAACGATAAGTCGCGCGACAATGACGACGTGCTGGTCATAGACCGCAACCTGAAAGGTATCGATTACAGCCTGTCCAAATGCTGTAACCCCATCTATGGCGACAATGTGTTTGGGTTTGTCACTGTCAACGGCGGTATCAAGATTCACCGTATCGACTGCCCCAATGCGCCGGAACTGAAACGCCGCTTTGGCTACCGCATTGTCAGGGCACGATGGAGCGGAAAAGGTACATCACAGTACAGCATCGTGTTGCGAGTGATAGGTAATGATGATATAGGAATCGTGAGCAATATCACCAACATCATTTCCAAAGAAGAGAAAATCGTGATGAGGAGCATCAATATCGACAGCCACGACGGTCTCTTCAGCGGTAACCTGGTCGTCATGCTCGAAGACACATCGCGTCTGGAAAGTCTGATTAAGAAACTGAAATCTGTAAAAGGTGTAAAATCAGTAAGCAGGCGATCGATGACCGCCACACCCTTTTCGGTGCAGAAACCACGGATTATCAAGAAAAAGATGTTGCGGAAAATCTCGTCAAAACTATAGCGCTTGTACAGTTGGTTGGCCATGACATACTGTATCGCCGAATTGCCAACAGCAGAAATGATTTCGTAGACCACATTGTCCCTGAAATAGCCCTCTTTCACACCTTTTGCATAAAACTCTCGCGAGACGTTTTCCCGCTGCTTGCGGCGCGATTCCAGATAATCGACAATCTCCGGATACTTGTAGAGTTGAGTAAAGAACACCGGGTTGATACGCGAGATATTGTTTACTTGGATATGGTAAAACTCTATGATGATGTCCATCGCTGTATGCGACGGGTTTTCGGCATATTGGCTCAGGTAAGCATCCATCTCCTCTTCCGATTTCTTGAGTCCTTCGAAGAGAATGGCCTCCTTGTCTTGATAAATCTCGTAGAGGGTACGCTTAGATATTCCCAACATGCGCGCAATGTCGTCCATCTTCACCTTTCTGATGCCGTTGGTCATAAACTCCTGCATCGCCATTTCCAGGATTCTTCCCTTTAACTCTTGCCTGTAAAGTGTTTGCGTGGCCATTTTATACGTATATTGTTTTTACTTTGCAAAGATATTGAAAAAAAACGAAAAACCCATTCGCTTTTATGGGTTTTTTGCTAACTTTGCGTGGGTAAAACCCTGTTTTATAAATAATGTATTAGAATTGTTATGGTAAAAATTACGAAAGAAGCAGCACTGGCTTATCACCAGAATGGCAGACCCGGAAAGATAGAGGTCAAGCCTACCAAGCCTTATCATACCCAGACCGATCTGAGTCTGGCTTACTCGCCCGGCGTGGCGTTTCCCTGTCTTGAAATACAGAACAATCCCGATGACGCTTACAAGTATACCGACAAGGGAAACCTTGTTGCCGTCATCTCCAACGGCACAGCTGTGTTGGGTTTGGGCGATATTGGTGCCCTGAGTGGTAAACCTGTGATGGAAGGCAAGGGCTTGCTGTTCAAGATCTACGGTGGCGTAGACGTATTCGATATCGAGGTGGACGAAAAAGATCCGGTGAAGTTTTGCGAGGCCGTGGAAAAGATTGCCCCATCATTCGGCGGTATTAACCTCGAAGACATCAAGGCACCAGAATGTTTCTATATAGAGGAGCGCCTGAAGCAGACGCTCGACATACCGGTCATGCACGACGACCAGCATGGCACTGCCATCATCAGTGCTGCCGGACTGAAGAATGCGCTTGAGGTGGCAGGCAAAGATATTGCCAAAGTCAAGATCGTGGTCAACGGTGCTGGTGCCGCTGCCATCAGCTGTACCAAACTGTATGTGGCTTTGGGTGCCCGCAGAGAAAACATTGTCATGCTCGATTCTAAGGGTGTCATCACTTCAGACAGGCCCAATCTCACCCCGCAAAAGGCACTCTTCGCCACCGATCGCCGCGATGTCCACACCTTGGAAGAAGCAATAGCAGGTGCAGATGTGTTTGTGGGACTTTCAAAAGGCAATATCCTCACGCAGGACATGATTCGCTCGATGGCCGACAATCCCATTGTCTTCGCCCTGGCCAATCCTGTACCCGAAATCAGTTACGAAGACGCGATGGCCAGCCGTCCCGATGTGCTCATGTCTACCGGTCGCAGCGACTATCCTAACCAGATCAATAATGTCATCGGCTTCCCCTATATTTTCCGAGGCGCGCTCGACGTTCACGCCAAGGCTATCAATGAGGAAATGAAGATGGCTGCCGTTCACGCCATCGCCAATCTGGCCAAGGAGGCGGTACCCGATGTGGTCAACGAGGTCTACCATGTCAACGATCTTTCATTCGGCCCCAAATATTTTATCCCCAAACCTGTGGATCCAAGGCTTATCACCGAGGTGAGTGCCGCTGTGGCCAAAGCTGCCATAGACAGTGGCGTGGCGAGAAGCACCATCACCGACTGGGACGCATACAAGGATGGGCTCCGCCAGTTGCTCGGGCTCGAGACCAAGCTTACACGCAACCTCCACGCAGCCGCTGCCATGCACCCACAGCGCGTGGTATTTGCCGAGGGAGGCCACCCCACCATGATGAAGGCCGCTGTGCAAGCGCTGCAGGAGGGTATCTGCCAGCCCATTCTGTTAGGTAACCCTGACCGCCTGAACCGATTGGCCAACCGATTGAAGCTTGATCTCTCAAATATTGAAATCGTCGACATGCGTGCAGACAAGGAGCAGGGCCGCCGAGCTACCTACGCCAAACATCTGGCCGAGAAGCGTGCACGCCAAGGCTACACGTTCGAGGAGGCTTACGACAAAATGTACGAGCGCAACTACTTCGGCATGTCTATGGTGGAGCAAGGCGATGCCGATGCTTTCATAACGGGTCTTTATACCAAGTATTCGAACACCATCAAGGTGGCGAAAGAAGTGGTAGGCATACGCCCGGAGTACAAGACCTTTGCCACCATGCACATACTCAACACCAAAAAGGGCACCTACTTTATCGCCGATACGCTCATCAACCGTCATCCCGACCAGAATGTGCTCTACGACGTGGCCAAACTGTGCGCCCACTCGGTAGATTTCTTCAATGTGGAGCCTGTCATTGCCATGATCAGCTATTCAAACTTCGGTACCGACGAGGCAGGAAGTCCACAGAAAGTGCATGCTGCCGTGGAGCAGTTGCAGCAAGACTTCCCCGATATGGCAGTAGATGGCGAAATGCAGGTCAACTTTGCCCTGGACCGGGAGCTCCGCGATGCCAAATATCCGTTTACGCGGCTCAAAGGCAAGGATGTCAATACCCTTATCTTCCCTAACATGAGCAGTGCCAACGGCAGCTACAAACTGTTGCAGGCCTTGGATCCCGATGCCGAGATTATCGGCCCCATCCAGATGGGACTGAACAAGCCTATCCACTTTACAGACTTCGAGTGCTCGGTACGCGATATCGTCAACATCACGGCCGTAGCTGTGATCGATGCCTATGTAGACAAGATCAAGCGTGCCCGATAAAACGACACGACACCCTGCCCTTATTCCCCTAAAGCCTGCACTACTTTAGGGGAATATTTTTTATCCTCATGGCTATTTCGGAAAATACTGACAGCCAAAGTGTCTAATTATTTTACAAATGCTTTCATACTTGCAGGAAAAACCGTAACTTTGTCCGAAAGCATCATAAAAAATGACCAACAGCGCGACATTACTGGTTGTGGATGACAACCGCAACATATTGACCACCGTCAGGCTACTGATGGAAAAGGTCTTTGCCAGGGTTGTCACCATTGCCAATCCCAATAACATCCCAACGAGGCTACGCGACGACAAGCCTGACGTGGTACTGCTCGACATGAACTTCAACAGCGGCATCAACAATGGCAACGAGGGGCTGTTTTGGCTGCGCGCCATTCTCCAGCAATCGCCCAAGACAGCAGTGGTGCTGTTTACGGCCTATGCTGACATACAGTTGGCCGTAACAGGCATCAAGGAGGGTGCGGCAGACTTTGTGGTCAAGCCCTTTGACAATCAGAAACTCATCGACACACTTGTCCGCGCAGCGCAGCAAAACCAGCATGAAGGAGGAGGAAACAGTTCCAAAGGTGACAAGATGTATTGGGGAACATCGGAGACGATGCTCAGCCTCCGTCAGACTGTAGAAAAAGTGGCTGGCACCGATGCCAATATCATCATTACCGGAGAAAACGGAACCGGCAAGGAGATGCTGGCCCGCGAGATACACAGGCTCTCTCACCGGAGCAAGGGGCCAATGATGGCTATCGACATGGGCGCGGTCTCCGAAACCCTGTTCGAGAGCGAACTTTTCGGCCACACCAAAGGCGCTTTTACCGATGCCAAAGCCGACAAGAGGGGCAAATTTGAACTGGCGGAGGGAGGTACGCTCTTCCTCGATGAAATCGGCAATTTGAGCTACAGCCTTCAGGCCAAGCTGTTGACTGCCATCCAGAGCCGCCGCATCACAAGAGTGGGAGGTAGCACGTCCATCGACATTGATGTACGACTGGTATGCGCCACTAACAAGGACCTGCGGCGCATGGTTGCGCAGGGAGAGTTTCGCGAAGACCTGCTCTACCGCATCAACACCATCCATCTGCATTTGCCTGCACTGCGGGAGCGGCGTGAGGACATTGCGTTTCTCGCCCTGCGGTTTATGAAACGCTACGCCGACATGTACGGCAAGCACCAGATGGAACTGAGCCAAGAGGCTATGGACAAGATATCTTCGCTCCCGTGGTACGGCAACATCCGTGAACTGCAACACTCGGTGGAGAAGGCGGTCATCCTGAGCGACAGCCATATCATCACGACGGCCGATATCGACTGCGACACAAGGGCCGTGGAGACTCCCATTGACGAGATACATACCATCGACGAAATGGAGCGCCACCTAATCGAAAAAGCCATACGCGACTGCGAAGGCAACCTGTCACAAGTTGCCTCACGGTTAGGCATATCGCGGCAGACACTGTACAACAAAATCAAACGTTACGGATTATGATTGCCCTCATCCTTGCCATTGCCCTTGTGGTGGTCGTGGGCTTCTACCTCCACCTCTGGCTCCGCTACCGCAAGCATGTGCATCAGGTGGCGTTTCTCTTCAAGGCCATCAGCAACGGGGACTATGGTTTCCTGTTTCATACCAAATCGACGGATAAGAACGAGCGGCAGATTGTGCAATCGTTGAATCATGTCAAGGAGGTGTTGCAGCGCGCCCGCGACGAGCAGATACAGCGTGAGCGATACTATGAGCAGATACTTGACGCCGTAGACACGGGCATACTGGTGATTGACGATGAGCGCGGACTAGTGCTGCAGCACAATCAGGCGGCCAGCCGGCTGCTTCAGAGAGACCCTATCACCCATCTATGCCAAATCAAGTCGCAGTTGCACGAATTTGCCATCAGAGATACCTACACGACGCTGAAAGACAGGCATGTAAGAATCGTCGGATTCAGTGATATCAAGAGCGAACTGGAACGCCAGGAAATCGATACATGGGTCAAACTCATCCGTGTACTCACCCATGAAATCATGAACACGCTCACCCCCGTTATCTCGATTAGCAAGACGTTGCTCGACGAATCGGAAGGTGCCTGCCGAGAGGGACTCCAGATCATCTACAAGACCAGCAACGAACTGATAGCCTTTGTAGACAACTATCGCAAGTTCACCCACCTGCCCCAACCCATTCCCGATACCTTTTATCTCAACCCCTTCTTAGAGCGTATGGCCACCCTTGCAGCCCACGATGTGGCAGTACGGGTGACTCCCAAAGACCTGATGGTCTATGCAGACGAGGGATTGATTGCCCGCGTGGTGACCAATCTGCTCAAAAACGCCACCGAAGCCATTGATACTGATGGACACATCACTATCAGCGCCTATACCGATGCCGAGGAGCGGGTCGTCATCGACGTGACCAACGACGGTCGCCCTATCCCGCCAGAGATTGCTTCCAATATTTTCGTGCCCTTCTTCACCACCAAGCCGGAGGGTAGCGGTATCGGTTTGCCCATCTCCCGCCAGATTATGGGATTGAGCAATGGCAGCATCAGTCTTGTCGAAGATGAGGGTAAAACCACCTTCCGACTGGTCTTCTACTGACTTTTTTCTTCTGCGCTTACGGCAACCGCATCAGATAAATACGGCATTTAGACCTCGTAAATGCCACCTATAGCGCGCTAATCATGGCATTTACCTCCGGTATCTGTTATCCATACCTTTTCTCTTTGTCGGTCCTGTTGCCGAAAACCGGTGCCGACAGCCATCAAAAAAAGCCCGCCAAAGCGAGCGGTAGACACCAACTCTCTTCGGCGGGTAAGAATGGGGGTTATATCCAAACAGGAACTTAGAGACCCAGTCCAGCCTTGATGGCTTCGATCTTGGCCATACCCTCCTGGTTGCAACGGTCGTAGCTGTCGGCACTTTCCATCTTTCCCTTCACCTCGATGTAGAACTTAATCTTCGGTTCGGTACCAGAGGGACGTACGCTCACCTTGGTGCCATCCTCACAGAACCACTGCAGTACATTGCTCGTTGTAGGCATGTCGATCTTGGTGACAGTGCCGTCGGCATGTGTCTCCTCGAGCGTCTGGAAATCTTTCCATACGGTGATGGCGCTGCCTGCCAAATCCTTGGGAGGATTGTTGCGGAAGTCTGTCATCATCTGCTTGATCTCGTCTGCACCGCTCTTGCCAGGACGAACCACGTTTACAGTAAACTCCTTGCTGAAACCATAGTCCATATAGATCTGCATGAGCAGATCGTAGAGAGTCTTACCCTGGTCCTTGGCCCATGCGGCAATCTCGCAGATCAGACAGATGGATGCAGGAGCATCCTTATCGCGTACCTTGTCGTACGGCAGGAATCCGAAGCTCTCCTCACCACCGCCAATGTACTTCTGTTTGCCCTCAGAGATGGCAATCTCACGTGCGATCCACTTGAAACCGGTGTAGCAGTCGCGCAGTTCCACTTTGTTGCGCTTGGCGATTTCGGCAATCACTTCAGTCGTCACAATGGTCTTCACCAAGAAGTCGGTCGGCTTGAGCTGCCCCAGCTTCTTCTTGTTCTCAATGATGTAGTATGAGAACATCATAGCGGTCTGGTTACCGTTGATGATTACCCACTCACCCTTGCTGTCGCGGCAGACAATGGCCAGACGGTCGGCGTCGGGGTCTGTGGCAACTACCAGATCGGCATTGAGCTTGGTGCCCAACTTCATACCCAGTGTCATGGCCTCGGCATTCTCGGGATTGGGCGATACCACAGTGGGGAAGTTGCCGTCTACCACCATCTGCTCGGGTACCACATGGATGTTCTGGAATCCCCATGAGCGCAGGCAGAGAGGTACGATGACACGACCGGTGCCATGCATGGCCGAGTAAACGATGTTCAGGTCTTTCTGGCGGTTGATGACATCCTGGTCTATCAAAGCTTCATGAACGGCGGTCATATAATCGAAGTCCATTTCGCCACCGATAATCTCGATATTGTCCCAGTTGGCCTCAAATTTCACATCAGCGATGGTCACCTTGTTCACCTCGTCGATGATGCCCTTGTCGTGCGGAGCCAGCACCTGTGCACCATCCTCCCAGTAAGCCTTGTAGCCATTGTACTCTTTGGGATTGTGGCTGGCGGTAACGTTGACACCAGCCTTGGCTCCGAGCTGACGGATGGCAAAAGAGATTTCGGGGGTCGGTCTCAAGCTCTCAAACAGATACACCTTAAGTCCGTTGGCAGAGAATATGGCGGCAACGGTCTCGGCGAAGAGACGCGAATTGTTGCGGCAGTCGTGACCCACTACCACGCTCAAGCCCTCTTGACCTGGGAAAGCTTTGAGAATATAGTTGGCAAAGCCCTGTGTGGCCATTCCGACGATATACTTGTTCATGCGGTTGGTACCCGCACCCATGATACCACGAAGTCCACCGGTACCAAACTCAAGATTCTGATAAAAAGCATCGATGAGCGCCGTCTTGTCTTCGGCATCCAACATCTGCTGAACTTCCTTACGTGTCTCCTCATCGAATGCGGGAGTAAGCCATTGCTTGGCAGTAGCCTCGCATTGGGCAATCAATGCTGCGTTATTTTCCATAATCTCAAATGTAATAAATTGTTATAGTTTGTGCAAAGATAACAATTTAATTGGTGATTGTTGCCTTTTGCATGTTTTTTTTTGTATTTTTGCACATAATAATAACATTTAATAGTATCATACAGCATGTATTTTACGGGAATCATCATAGCCGTCAGCACATTTGTCATCATTGGCGTGTTTCACCCCATCGTCATCAAGACCGAATACCACTTCGGCACACGTCCGTGGTGGCTGTTCCTGATTCTGGGCATCGCCTGTGTGGCGCTATCCATCTGCGTGGAGCATGTCATTGCCTCCAGTCTGCTCGGCGTGACGGGTGCCAGTCTGCTGTGGTCCATCGGTGAGCTCTTTGAGCAGAAGAAACGGGTGGAGAAAGGATGGTTTCCCAAAAAGCCAAAGCCATGAAGACCCTGCTCATCATGGTGGGCAAGACCACCAACAAGCACTTTGTGGCCGGCATCAGTGACTATGCCGATCGAATCGGCCACTATATGCCTTTCGAGATGCTTGTCATCCCCGAGTTGAAAGCCACCAAGAGTCTGACCGAGGACCAGCAAAAAGAGCGCGAAGGCGAGGCCATTTTGCGCCTCTTGCAACCATCAGACACGGTGGTGCTGCTCGACGAGCACGGTTTGGAGCCAAGAAGCATCGAACTGGCCCAATGGTTGGACAAGCGCCGCCAGACGGCCCGCCGGTTGGTGTTCATCATCGGTGGCCCCTATGGTTTCTCACAGGCTGTGTACCATCGCGCCAATGAGCAGCTGAGCCTTTCGCGCCTCACATTCTCGCATCAGATGGTGCGGTTGGTATTCACTGAACAACTTTATCGGGCATGTACCATCATCAAGGGCGAGCCCTATCACCACGAATAATCACAAACTATATCTATAATTATGATTGCCATGAATAAAAAACTATTTGCGCTATTTGCATTCATCTTGCTGGCCCTGAACGGATGGGCACAAAAGCCTGCCACAAGATCGAGTTATGTCAACCCAATGATTGGCACAGGAGGCATGGGACATACCTTTCCCGGTGCCTGTGCACCGTTTGGTATCGTACAGCTGAGTCCGGAAACCGATACCATCCCCCAAAACATTGACGGAAAATACCAGACCAATGTCTACGCCTACTGTGCCGGTTATCAATATGACGACCGTACCATCGTGGGCTTCAGCCACACCCACCTGAGCGGCACAGGGCACAGTGATCTTGGCGATATCCTCGTCATGCCACAGACCGGTAAGCTCCTGCTCAACCCCGGTACGGCCGATTGTCCCGACAACGGCTACCGTTCACGGTTCTCGCACGACACAGAGAAGGCCATGCCTGGTTATTATGAAGTGACGCTGGCCGACAACGGCGTACGGGCACAGCTCACTGCCACGCCTCGTGTGGGAATCCACCAGTACACCTTCCCTGGCAACGAGGCCCGACTGATTGTAGACCTCACCCACGGTATCTACAACTACGATGGGAAAGTATTGTGGAGCACCCTGCGGGTCGAGAACGACACCCTGCTCACCGGCTACCGTATCACCAACGGATGGTCGCGCGGCAACTATACCTATTTTGCCATCCATCTGAGCAAACCTATCAAGGATTATGGTTTCAGAGAGACCAAAAAGCCCAAATACAGGGGATTCTGGAGGAAGTTTGACCAATACCACAACTTCCCAGAGATGGCCGGGCAGAATATCGTAGCCTACTTCAACTTCGACAATGCCGACCGCAAGCCCATCACCATGAAGGTGGCGCTGTCGGCCGTCAGCACCGAGGGAGCTATCAAGAATCTGAAGGCAGAGGCCATGAACCTGACCTTTGAGCAGGCACTGCAGCAGACGCAGCAGTCATGGGAAAAGGAGTTGGCATGTGTCGACTGCCAAGGTACAGATGCCCAGAAGGCCATGCTCTATACGTCGCTCTACCACACCATGATCAATCCCTCTATCTATATGGATGTCGATCGGCAATACAGAGGTGTCGACGGCAATGTGCATGTGGCCAAGGATTTCGACAATTATACCATCTTCTCTGTCTGGGATACCTACCGCGCGGAGCATCCGTTCCTCCAGCTCGTCAAACCGGAGCGCAACCTCAACATGGTCAAGTCGATGATTGCCCACCAGCAGCAGAACCGGCTGCACATGTTGCCCGTCTGGAGCCTCATGGGCAACGAGGGATGGTGCATGACAGGTTATCATGCCGTGACCGTGGTGGCCGACGCTCTCGTAAAAGGTGCGCCTCTCTGCCCGGACGAGGCCCTCAAGGCAATGGACGAGACCGCCAACTGTCCCTATTTCCCCAATGTGGAGAATTACAAGCGCTTGGGCTACGCTCCTTATGACAAGGATGCCACGGCAGCTTCCAATACGCTCGAGTATTCTTACGACGACTGGACCATCTACGCCGCTGCCAAGAAGGCTGGACGCAGCGATCTCGCCGACCGCTATGCCAAGCGGGCCCTCTATTACCGCAACACATACGACAGCAAGATAGGTTTTGCCTCTCCACGCTACGCAGATGGCAAGTTCAAGGCTGACCTCGACCCGTATCAGACCTACAACGAGGGATTCATCGAGGGCAACTCGTGGAACTTTTCCTTCCAGGCTCCGCAGGATGTCAACGGACTCATGACCATCATGGGAGGCGAGAAGGCATTTACCGCCAAGCTCGACCAACTGTTCCAAATGGACCTGCCGGAGAAGTATTATGCGGACAATGAGGACATTACTGCCGAGTGTTTGGTGGGTGGATATGTACATGGCAATGAGCCCAGCCACCACGTGCCTTATCTCTACGCATGGACCTCGGCTCCTTGGAAGACCCAACAGTGGCTGCGCACCATCATGAACCAGATGTACAAGGACGACATACGTGGACTGGGCGGCAACGACGACTGCGGGCAGATGTCTGCCTGGTACCTGTTCTCGGCTATGGGCTTCTATCCCGTATGCCCGGGTACAGACCAGTATGTCATTGGCGCTCCCTATCTGCCCTATATGCAGGTAAAACTGCCCAACGGCAACACTATCACCATCAAGGCACCCAAGGTAAGCGACCGCAACCGCTATGTGCAGCGCCTCAAGGTAAACGGAAAGCCCTACACCAAGATGTACCTCACCCACGAACAGCTGACCAACGGCGCGACGCTGGAGTTTGAGATGGGCAGCAAACCCAACAAGAAGCGCGGCACCGACAAGGCCGACAAGCCTTATTCGATGACGGCGTACCAATAAGCATCACCATCAGGTTCGCAGAACCACACAATGATATGACGAGTCTATTAGCGATTATCTTCAGCATCCTGTCTTTCGGAGCTGTAGGCGACGGCAAGACAGACAACACACAGGCCATTACGCAGGCCATTACGCAGTGTGCGCAACAGGGAGGCGGTACCGTCGTCTTCCCTGCAGGAACGTATGTCACGGGCACCCTCCACCTACAGAGTGGTGTGACCCTGCGCTTGGAAGAGGGAGCCGTGCTGATGGGCAGTGCTGACCTGCAACGCTACCAACCCCTCCGCACCACCCTCGACCTATCCCGGTACGAGAGCGGACGGGGAACGGTAAACTACAACAGTGCCACCGACCCCGAATGGTCGCGCGCCCTTATCTTCTGCGTCGGCATAGACTATGCCGGCATCGAGGGTCCCGGCACCATAGACGGAGCCGATGTGCGCAATCCTAAGGGCGAAGAGGGCATGCGCGGGCCACATACTGTCCTGATGGCAGGATGCAGGGATATGAGATTCGAGGGATTCACCGTCAGACGTTCGGCCAATTATGCTTTCTTGGCCTATCAGATAGACCGCACTACATTCCGGGGGCTCACCATCACCGGCGGATGGGACGGCATCCACATCCGCGGAGGCAAGCATATCACTCTCGACCGCTGCATCATGCACACGGGCGATGATGCCATTGCCGGCGGTTATTGGGAACGTGCCACCATCAGCCACTGCACCCTCAACTCGTCGTGCAATGGCATCCGCATGATCATGCCCTCCACCCGGGTAGAGGTGTCCGACTGCGACATCTACGGCCCCGGACAGCATCCGCATATCACATCGGGCAAGACCTCGTCAGATGCTGCCATCAACATAGAACCCGGCGCATGGGGCGAGGCTCCGGGCCGTCTGGACAAGATAGTGATACGCAGGGTGCGCGCTACCCAAGTGTTGACCCCACTGTCTGTCACGCTGGGCGAGGACAATTCGTGCGGAAGCATCCTGGTAGAAGACCTTGTAGCCCGCGATATCACGCGCATGGCGCTCTCAGTGAAAAGTTGGGGGACAGCCGTGACCGACCGTGTGACTATCCGGCGCGCCGATCTCCAGTTTAGAGGCATCGACGACCCCAACTTGCCACAATGGTTCAAGGAACGGCCTTTCAGCGAATGGCCGGTATTCCCATGCTATGGCATGTATTTCCGCAACGTCGGCAAACTGAAAATCAAAGATACCCATACCTCGTTTACAGGCAAGGACTATCGCAAGGCCATCATTCTCGACCATGTAGGCAAGGATACTTATAAGGAGATGTAGCCCGCTTGCCTGTTGGCGACATCTCCTGCATAGCAAATGCCGGGTGTACCCATTCACGCATAGGGGACATCCGGCATTGCTTGTCTTACAGGCTCCAAATGGAGGCTTTCAAAACAGTAAAACAGTAAAAAGGTAGAAAGGTAAAACGGCCCTTTTCAGCCAAGTATTGAGGCAGATAGTCACCGTACACCATTTGCCGTACGGTCGAATGGCAAATGCCGTACGCTCGTACTCCAATTGGAATACGGCCGTACGGCAGCTGGTGTACGGTCATCAAATGCGGCAATGGGTAGTACGATGTGCCGTATTTTTGTGCAGTTTGCAGTGTAGCAATATCGAAAAATTAGCTACCTTTGCAAGCAGGATGCAATGCAAAGCTTAAGAAACAATGAATATCATAGAACTGCAATCGATAGACGAACCGGGCGTTAGCATGTTTAGCACGCTCACAGAGGCACAGTTGCGCAACAAACTGGAACCGGACAAGGGAATATTCATCGCCGAGAGTCCCAAGGTCATCAGGGTAGCGTTGGCTTCGGGAGCGGAACCTGTGGCCATGCTGTGCGAACGCAAGCATATCAGTGGCGACGCGGCCGACATCGTGGCCGCGGTGGGCGATATTCCTATCTATACGGGGCCGCGCGAACTGCTGGCCTCGCTCACAGGCTACACACTCACGCGCGGCGTGCTGTGCGCCATGCGCAGGCCGGCATCCCGCACGGTGGCCGACATCTGCCGGGACGCGCGCCGGGTGGTGGTGATACACGGTGTGGTGGATACGACCAATATTGGTGCCATCTTCCGATCGGCCGCTGCACTGGGTATCGACGGCGTGCTGCTCACCACAGACTCCTGTGACCCGCTCAACCGCCGCGCCGTGCGCGTATCGATGGGTTCGGTGTTTCTGGTGCCGTGGACTTGGCTCCCTGGAGATATCAGTCTGCTGTCATCATACGGTTTTAAGACGGTGGCGATGGCGCTCACCGACCATTCGGTGCCCTTGGACCATCCTGCCCTCATGGCCGAGGAACGCTTGGCCATCGTCATGGGAACTGAGGGCGACGGGTTGCCCGCACATGCCATCGCCAAGGCAGACTTTGTGGTGCGCATACCGATGGCTCACGGGGTCGATTCGCTCAATGTGGCTGCTGCATCGGCTGTTGCCTTTTGGCAACTGCGCGTCAGATAGACGGGTGAATCTTGCTTGCAAACGCTATTTACTATCTGCTCCTAACACGAAAGTGCCGGTAGGGGTCTTTCGCTGAAGCGGCTGGAGTTGAAGATGCGTGCCTGGTACGATACCATTGGCGGTCAAATGGCGCGTTACGGTATCTACGGCCACATCGGGACGATTGTTTTCCTGACTAAGGTGGCACAGCCATACCCGCTTAATCTGTGGTGAAAGGCAACGGGCAAGCACTTCACCACACTCGTCGTTGCTGAGATGGCCGGTAGGACTGATGATGCGGGTCTTTAACCGCTCGGGGTAAGGACCACGGAGCAACATCTCGCGATCATAGTTGGATTCTACTATCAGATAATCGGCCTCGCGGATGGCCTGTTCTATGTCTGAGGTGACATGGCCGACATCGGTAAGGAGCGCAATGCGTATATCGCCATAGCAGATGACATACCCCACACAGTCTGTGCTGTCGTGAGGCACCGGAAGGGCGGTGACCGAAAAATCGCCGATACTGAAAGCCTCGCCCACCTGTATCACGCGCTGGTTGGCCATTGGCACCTTGGTCTTGATACAATAGTTGCGATAAATGCCATGATGCACGCTGGCAGTAGCATAAACAGGAAGGAAATGGTCACGGCTCAGACTGCCCACCGCCTTGACATGGTCGGCATGATCGTGGGTAACAATAATGGCAGAGATGTGGGAAAAGGACAGGCCGTAGTCCTTGAAATACTTCTTGATGGTGCGGACACCCACACCGGCATCGACCATCAGTCCACAAGTATCGTCATAAAAATAGTAGCAGTTACCACTGCTACCACTTCCTAAAGAGATAAATCTCAATTGATTGCTCATAGTTCATTATCGTTTGTAGATAGCGTGCCCATCATCCCTACTCTATCCGGCAAGTGGGCAGAAAGCCCCGTTTGGGCAACATACAGCGCGATGCTGCAAGCTGGTAAAAACAGCATTGGAGATACAAAAATACGCAAAATAGGGGGAAGGACAAAATAATTTGCTTACTTTTGTAACTCAAAAGGGAAGTTTTATGAATTGGAGACAACGGGCAGCGATGGGCTGCATGGCAGGTGCCATATTGCTGATGGGCTGCGGACATGAGAAAACAGAGGAAACGATCGGGATGTGTGCCGACTCGTTTGCCACTATGTACTTTAACTGGAAACTGGCCGAGGCGTTGCCACACTGTACGGGCGAGACACAGCAGTGGATACGCTATGCAGCCAGTCAGGTAAACGAAGCTGATGTAGACACGCTGCGCAGCAAAGAACTACCTGCCACTGTGGAATGTACGGGCGTAAGCTACCAAGAGGGAGACACTACGGCCACCGCACACATCGTGGTACGCCATTTCTGGGAAATGGCGCAGTCGGGTATGGGAGGCAGCATGGTCGATGAAGCCACCTTTGCGCTCCAGATGGTGAAGCTGGCAGGACGATGGCTGGTCAGAATGGAAGGCCTACCGCAAAGTGAAAAGACAGGTCGCGACTGAAATCGGGATGCACGATAGCGTAATGCTCACGGGTGGATTCGTAAGCAGGATTGATGGCTTTCATACCCATGTCGAAGCGGAGGATGAAGTAATCGAAATTGAGGCGTAACCCGATGCCGTAAGCCACGGCAATCTGCTTGTAAAACTCGTCTAACTTGAACTGTCCGCCGGGTTGTTCGTCGTATTGGCGAAGGGTCCAGATATTGCCGGCATCAACGAAAAGGGCACCATTGAACTTCCAAAACAGGAATGTGCGGTACTCAAGGTTGAAGTCGAGCTTCATGTCGCCCGTCTGGTTGATGAAGTCGATTCGTCCGTCCTTGCCTTTAAACTTGCCCGGACCCAGTTCGCGTACGCTCCAACCTCGCACCGAGTTGGCACCACCTGAGAAATAACGTTTCTCAAAAGGCAGGATGGTGCTGTTGCCATAAGGATAGGCCACACCGAAGCCGAGGTGGGCTGCCAGCGTGTTGTGGGTGTCAAACTTCCAGAGGCGGGTGTAGTCAAAATCGAACTTCACATACTGTGCAAAGGCAATGTCGAAGAGCGTGTATTGGCCGTTGTCGTTTTTCTTGAATCCCGCTACGTGCGACAACCCGCCGAGCAGATTGCCCGCCGACTCGATATTGGCACGCAAGGCGTGTCGGCTGTCGCTATAATTGATACCGAATCCCATCTTCATGATAAAGAGATCCTCATAGTTGTAGCGCAGGATGGCGTTGCGATTGGTCTCGTCGTCCAGATAATCGTTCTTGAATGTCTCACTAATCCACGGCATGTAGACATAGTTGAGGTCTACAAGGTCAAAACGGTAGGAGATGTTTCGCCGCCAGTCGTTCCAGCGATACCGCCATCCAGCCGAGAATACCCTCCGGTGAAACTCAGGTCGATTCTGCAAGTTCCATCCTAATGACAACTCAGACGTAGCTTGGCTTCGCTTGACGAACTGTTTGGACAAGAACGGTGCCAGGATTCTTGGGAAAGCCAGTTTGGTCTCGATGCTATATTCTTGATAGTCTTGGTCCTTGTAACCCTCCAATCCTGTGATGGCCTCAAAAGCCCCGCGGAGCTCCACTGTGAACAACTCGCTGCCACGGAAGAGGTTACGGTTGGTATAGGTGAGCGATGCAGCTGCACCCAAGTCACCTGCCGTGTTGGTCCCTTCAGGTTGGAATGAGATGGTGGACGGCTTGTTCATCGTAAGGAGGATATTGCAGTCGAGCAACGTGGTATCAGGGTGCTCATCAAACGTAATATTGGTGTACTTGACGGCACCGAGCTTGGCAAAATTGTTGTAAGTACGCTGCAAATCGGACTCGCAGAAATAGCTGCCCGTCTCAATGGCTGTATTATTCTCCAGCACCTTGGGGCGCAGGTGCACAAACGAGCCCTCTCCATGCGTGAAGTTGACCTTAGCGATATGGTAACGGGGATGGAGTATGACAGGGGAATTGTTGTTGGCACGGTATTTGGTCAGGTGCAACTCCACATTGACATCACGCGAGTTGGCCGCCGAGTCGGCTGTAAAGTGTATAAAATCCTTGTGGAAACGATAATAGCCGCTGTCCATCAGTACATCTGTGATGCGCTTGCGCTCCCCATCGAGCTGGTCTACAGTGAATCGTGTACCTTTATATATATAAGAGGGATGACGGGCGGCATCGGCGCGGAGAATTTTGGCAATGGTATCGTCGTCTATGTCATATTTGACCGAGTGGATATAGTAGGGTTCACCGGGATGCAAGGTGTAGATGGCAGAGAGTTTCTTGCCCCTGATCTTGGTCTGCAGCGTCACGTCGGCGTGCATATAGCCCATATTCTGCATGGCTGTGCGCAAGTCTTTCATCGTAAGGTCTGCTTGGGCGGGATCAAAGACCACGGGCTCCTCGCCGATGCGCTGCAGGGTGCGGTTGATCCACTTGCTGGTGTCGCGTCCGGCCAACGAATAGGTGCCCAAGGGTATCTTGAAGAGCGAGAACCATTTGGAATTGGCCTTCTGGTGGATGTAGGGTTCCAGTACAGCGGCATCAAAACCTTTGGTATCAGACATGATTTGCACGCTTTCAAGCAGATATTCTTCATCGGAAACGTACTTGGTAGCATTGCAGCCAGCAAGCAATGCGATGCAGAAAATGGCGATGTATGGTTTAATTAATTTCAAAACACTCTTAAATTATTGGGCAAAGTTACAAAAAAGATAAGAATAATTATTATCTTTGCATGAAATAATTTGAAAATGATAAGCAAAGCAAAGGTTAAATATATCCGCTCTTTGGAATTGAAGAAACACCGCAATCAGGAAAGGGTGTTTGTGGTGGAGGGCATCAAGGCGGTAGAAGACCTGTTGGCCATCATGCCGGCCAAGATGCTTATCCATACCAGCGCTTGGCACGCCACACGCCCCATGCCGGAGACAGAAATCATCGAGGTGAGCGACGACGAGATGCGCAAGGTGAGTTTCCTGCAACATCCACAGGGGGTGATGGCTGTGTTTCCGCAGCAGTCCGTGAAGGCCGATGATTGGCTTTCACTCCCCCAATCCCAACTGATATTGGCGCTGGACGGTATTCAGGACCCTGGCAATATGGGCACCATCATCCGTACGGCCGACTGGTTTGGCATCAGGCATATCGTATGCAGTGAAGACACGGTGGATGTGTACAATCCGAAAGTAGTACAAGCCACAATGGGAAGCATCGCCCGGGTGGGTATCACCTACACACGGTTGGACGATTGGTTGGTTGCACTGGATGCCGAGGTGCCTGTCTACGGCACATTGCTCGACGGCAATGACATCTATGCCACTCCCCTGACAGAAAACGGAGTCATCATCATGGGCAACGAGGGAAAAGGTATCTCGCAAGCATTGCGGCAACGAATCAGTCATAAGCTCCTGATTCCCAATTATCCGGCCGATAGCGAGACGGCGGAAAGCCTGAATGTGGCAGTGGCTACAGCCATCACCTGTAGTGAGTTTAGAAGAAGAATGTTAAAGCGATAATGGAAAAAGATTTGTATAGCAATAGGAGTGTGTCGGCATGTATCAAGGCTGCTTACTCACTCTTCGTGTTGAATGCGAGAACCATTTTGAGGAAGACTTGGTTGCCTGTCTTGGCCTATGCGCTTATCCTGACAGGCGTGGTAATCATCAATATTCCCGATAAGAGCATCCACGATTGGGGCATGCGCTACCCTTGGGTCACGACAACGGCCATGACGGTAGTGCATGTATTGTCATTCGTGTGCAGCTCGTGGTTGGTGGCCAAGATTGTGTCACTGCTCAACGGGCTATCGGTGCGCCGATTGTTTCTAAGGAGTGTTGTACTCAACGTGTTTGTCTATCTCTACACCCTATTGACCACCTCGCTGGTCAGCGGATACCTCCAGACACTGGTCATGAAGCTGCTTGCGTTGCTCAAGGTTTCGCCTGAGTCAACAGCTGTGGCTTTTGTACTCACGGTGGCGATTATCTTGCTGCTCATCACCATTTGCATGGTACCTATCGATTATGCCTCTACCAAGTATGTGATAGACCCGAAGACGCAACTGCTGCAAGTGGTAGGCCAGGACTATGCCGTGGGCATGCGCCATTGGGGATTCTGGTTCTTGGTCAGGCTGATTGCTATTATCATCATGCTGCTGATTGCCATGCTGGTCATGATTCCGTTCTTTGTGCTGCTGTTTGCGCAGGTCTTTAACCAGTTAGGCATGCTTGGCGGCGATCCCGACGGCACTCCGAGCTATTTCTTCTCTCTGTTTTTGGCCGTCTCTGTCCTGACTTTTTTTGTCATGGGCTACGAATTGGTATGGAATCTGCTCGTAGGATATTTTGCCTACGGTTCTGTCTACACCCAGGAAGAGGAGAAAAAGAAACATCTGAAAGCTTTAAAAGACAATGAAACCACAGAAAATACTGTTTATTGACCGCGATGGAACCCTCATCGAGGAACCTGAAGACGAGCAGATAGACTCGTTTGAGAAACTGGTATTTGTCAAAGACATGTTCAAGAATCTGCGGTTTATCGCAGAGCGTCTTGATTTCAAACTCGTCATGGTCAGCAACCAAGACGGTTTGGGGACCGATTCGTTTCCCGAGGAAACGTTTTGGCCCGTTCACCGCTTTATCTTGCAGTCTTTGGCAGGCGAGGGTATCGTATTCGACGCGCAACACATCGACAGACATTTCCCCGAAAACAACTCGCCCATGCGCAAACCCGGCATCGGCATGCTTACAGAATACATCGACAATCCGGCTTACGACCTCGCCAACAGTTATGTCATCGGCGACCGCGATACCGATCGACAATTGGCCGATAATCTGGGCTGTAAAGCACTGATATTGGGAAAGGATGGTATGGACTGGAACAAGATAGCCGAGATTCTTTTTGCCGGAGAACGTATAGCAGAGATGCGACGCACAACCAAAGAGACCGACATCTATGTACGGATGAATCTTGACGGTACTGGGCAATGCGATATCAGCACAGGCTTGGGTTTCTTTGACCACATGCTGGAGCAGATTGGCCGCCACGGCAAGATAGACCTGATGGTGCATACGGCCGGCGATCTGCATGTAGATGAGCACCATACCATCGAGGACACAGCCTTGGCCATAGGGGCATGTATAGACAAGGCCCTTGGAGACAAGCGGGGAATAGAGCGGTATGGGTATTGCCTGCCGATGGACGACAGCCTCTGCCAAGTGGCCCTCGACTTTGGCGGCCGGCCTTGGTTGGTATGGAACACGGAATTTCATCGGGAGTGTATCGGGGATATGCCCACAGAAATGTTTCTGCACTTTTTCAAAAGTCTGAGCGATGCCGCACGAATGAATCTGAACATCAAGGCTGAGGGCGATAACGAACACCATAAGATTGAAGGCATCTTCAAGGCACTGGCAAGAGCGCTGAAGATGGCTGTAAAAAGGGATATACACCACTTCGAGCTGCCCTCTACCAAAGGGATGCTCTAAGACTACATCATGGAACGACTCTGGAACAGGGATTATCTGAAAGCGATGGCATCCAACTTTATGCTGTATTTCGCTTTCTACTTGCTTGCGCCGTTACTGCCCATCTACTTGAGTGAGCATTTCGGTGCTGGAAAAGACACGATAGGCATGGTATTGTCGGGTTACACGGTGGCCGCACTCCTCATAAGGCCGTTCAGCGGCTATCTGGTAGACAGTTTTTCACGCAAGAAGGTGTTGCTATTCTTCTTCGCCTTGTTCTCCCTATGCTTTGGTGGCTATATCCTGGCCGGCACGTTGGCTGTCTTTGCCATCGTACGTACGGTGCACGGTGCACCGTTTGGCGCAGTGACGGTGGCCAATGCCACATGTGCCATCGATGTCTTGCCCTCCAGCCGGCGAAACGAGGGCATCGGCTTTTATGGCATGAGCAACAATCTGGCCATGGCTTTCGCCCCTTTCATAGGTATTTACATCTATCACTTGCTGAACGATTTTGAGTGGCTGTTTTGGATAGCGCTTTGCATGGCTTGGTGCGGTTTCACGATAGCATCCACCATCCATCTTCCTCAAAAACAACTGGTGAAGAACAAGAAGAAACTGTCGCTGGACCGACTGTTTCTTACCCGCGCTTGGATGCTGGCCATCAACATCTGTCTGTTCGGATTCTGCTTTGGCGTACTGAGTAACTATCTGGCCATATACAGCAAGGAAGAACTCGGAATCACCAGCGGCACGGGCACCTACTTCATGTTGCTGTCGCTGGGACTGTTTTTCTCGCGGCTGCAAGGTGCCAAGGCATTGCGTGAAGGTTTCATCACGCGCAACGCAGCCCACGGCATGCTGCTGTCTCTGGTCGGCTACACCCTCTTCGTACTCTCTCCCACCCCTTGGGGATACTATGGATCGGCCATTCTGATAGGCTTGGGAAACGGACACATGTACCCCGGATTCCTCAACATGTTCATCAACATCGCACACCATAATGAGCGGGGAACAGCCAACTCATCCATCCTCACTTCATGGGACTTGGGCTTCGGCCTGGGCATCTTGGTGGGCGGCGTGGTGTCCGAACTTATCGACTACCGCGCAGCTTTCTGGGTGGTAGCAGGAGCCAACGCCATGAGCGTGTGCCTGTTTTTCTTGGCCTCGCGCCACTTTTTCCTCTGCCGCAACCTCAATCCGGAAGTGCGGTAGGTCACTGTTAACGCATGTTTTCGTCTACAAAGGTGAAAGGAAGCAAATCTTTTACCGAAGCGATACGATACACCCCCTCTGTACCATAGAGCAAGATACGGATGGGCTGCTTGTATCGGTCTTCCACTTCGAGCATTACTTGTCGGCAAGCACCGCATGGAGGCACCGGGGTAGCAACGAATCCCTGCTCATTTCTTGCAGCAATGGCCAAAGCCACCACCGGCTGGTCGGGCCATTGGGCCTGTGCGGAGAATATAGCCGTCCGCTCCGCGCACAATCCTGACGGAAAGGCAGCATTTTCCTGATTGGCACCCATTACGATACGACCATCCTGCAGTCGCAGGGCAGCACCCACATAGAAATGGCTGTATCGCGCATACGAGTTTGCAGTCGCCTGCTTGGCCTGCTCCACCAGCAGTCTATCCTCTGCCGTCAACTCGTCCATCTGGAGCAGTTCGGCCAGAATCTCAATCTTGATTGGTTTCATAATAGTTACTTTAGGTATTCAAAGGCTCCGATATCCGGCTGATCATCGCGCTGCCGGCCCATACGGTCGTAAGGGATTGAGGTAAAAAGATTGGCCTTGCCGACAGCCGTACTGACACTGTCCAGCGCGAAGTTATATCTCAGATTATCCGTATCGATCTTCTGGAAGTGGCGTCTGCCCACATGCGCCGTATCGGCTATATCCTCAAACTCCACACGGGTGAAGTAGACGCTGTCTGCCGTCTCTACCTTGGGCGTGCGGATGATGCAGTCCTCAAACTGGAAGTGACAACTCTCGTCAGCTTCGCCCTGCAGCACATCGTCGGCATAGCCCGTGAGCAAAGTGTTGCGGCACAGCAGGTTGGGTAATGGTTTCAGGAAGCGCAACGCAAAGCCACGGTTGCCGTCGAAAGGATAAAACTGGGCAATCGTACAGTGGTTGATGGCGACATTGCTGCCCCTGAGCCATACGCAATCGGCCAACGTGTTGGTAATCTGACAGTTGTTGAGCGAAGCCTTGGCATGGTCCAACTTCAGGCCATACCCCTTACAGTTGTGGACCGTAGTGCAGTTCATCTCCACTTTCATTCGTTCCACATCGGCCGAGTCGGCCACCACACCATCATACGCACTATGAATGTCGGTGTATTGCAACAGATTGCCGTAAGAAGTGGCCGTGAAACGGATGCCACGCCATTGGCCAGAGACATAATCGTAAGGCAGATAATCGAACATGCGGTCTATGCGGTCACCTCGCAACACCACTGGCTGCAGTGCTGTACCCTCCGAGCGCAGCGTGCCATCGACCGTGAGGGCAGCATCGTCGTGGAAATAGAGCGTAGTGCCAGCTCCTATCGTGAGCGTTGCACCTTCTTGGACGTGCAAACCGCCACGTATCAGAATCGGAGTGGCCGATACGATGGTGGTGTCACGCTGAATCTCCAAACCATTAAGCACCTTGGCATCCCAAGAATGGGCTTTCAGACTTACCTTCTGCACCACCCCACTCTCCAGCGTAAACAACAGATTATCCTCTACAAGCTTGGGCTGTTCCTGATGTTGCACAGCTGCGGTCAACTCGACAAACACGCGGATGCTGTCGCCGTCGCGTATCTCCACATCGGTGGTCTGAAACCCGCTTGTCGCTCCCAGATACGTACCGTCAACGTTTACCCGATATCCGCTTTGGTTGCCCCGTTCCAGTCTGACCGACGTGCATCGTAATGCGTTACCCGACCGATTATACACCCAAAAAGAGCGTGTGGCCGAAGGTACATTGCTGAAAACGGTATCAACATCGACCGTATCGACCGAAAACGTCAACAGACAGGACGGCGATACAGTGAAAGAATCGTCGTCATTGCAAGCCGCAAGCAACCCGAGCAAGGCGGTTGCCCATATCATCGCAAACCATTTCATCTCTTTCTGATAACGTGAAACTGCCCTAAATATTGCTGTTGTAGCAAGCAAACCATGAAGAAAGATAGAACAAAAGAGAGAATGGTCATCATCTTGACTTTTTTTAAGGAGCCTGCATGACGTCAGTGCAAGCGCTACCTGTACTCATTGGCAAACCTAAATGCGGCATTTAGGCACCGTAAATGCCGCATTTAGCCGGCTAATTGTGGCATTTAGGTTTTGGAAAGGACATGGGAGGCGGGAGGATTGTAAGATTTTCGGGAGACCATCGACGAAAAAGTGTGGACGAACATTTGGTATTTTGGGCAAAAAAACGTACTTTTGTGTCATGGCAAACGTTATGCAGATAAAGACAGCCATCATCTACGGACTCTTGTTGCTGAACGTGCTGCCGGCGTTGTCGCAAGACAAACTGGTAAGGGTGACATCGGCTACCGACCTATACGACGGTGCCCGGTGCATCATTACTCATAAGACGAGCGCAGGCTACTGCGACTTGCGGATGAAGCAACATCCCAACTATCCAAGTGACAGCATACAGATGATGGTACACTCCAAGGTTTACACGACACTGGACGAATTGGCCGCCAACACCATCGTCTTCACCGTCAAGGAAGCAGAGGGCAACCTATACCTATATGATTCGCAACGCGAGCGCTACCTGAACGAGGTGGACAGACAGCAGCCTAACTACACGGTACTGAACAGCCTATGCCTGTTGACTGCCGACCAGAGAACTACGGGTATCGTACAGATAGAGACAGACTCAGAAACCTATCTGAGAATAGGCTCCCGCTACTGCAAGCATCATACCTCGAGTGCCGATTACAGGTTGGTAGGCAAGACCAACAGCAGTTATCTGCCCGTGCAGCTGTATCTTGTCAAGACGCAGAATCCCCCATCCACCCTCTCGCTGTCCACTTCACAGGATTTGGGTGATACCGACTTCAAGGGCGATGTGGTTTTGGAGCGTACCTTTTACAATGACTGTCTCAACACACTTGTTCTTCCTTTTGCCGTAGAGCATCCACAAAGTGTGTTTGGTTCCGAAACAGTGTGCTATGAACCACAGTCGGGTACTGACAATGCACTCACGTTTCGGAAAATGGCAGCAGACGAGCGACTGGAGGCTAACCGCCCCTATCTCATCACAGGCACTTTCGCACCGGCACCCTATCGTATCGCCGATACCCAAGTGACGTATGCCACTACACAGTCCGATCCTACCTATGATATGGGCAGCATGCGTCTGCATGGTGTTTACCAGCGCCAGCAGATGGGTGGCACTGAGCGGTTTGCGCTCTACAAACAGCAATTCAGAAGTTGCAGAAAGGTAAGCAATCTCTCCATCGAGCCCTACAAATGGTTTGTAGAATCCGACAATGCTAACAGCAAGCCAAGTGTTTGGCGCGTGGCGTTGAAAAAAGAATTATCTCATATCGGTCATTAGCGTGATGATGATAACAATATTTGTTTTTGAGCAGATGTCTTTACGTTATTGAGGGCACAATGGGGATTCCATTGTAACAGAAAAGTGGAAAGACAGATGACAAAAAAGAAAGTTTGTTTGCGCTTAACAGCCTAATGACCGATATGGGATAAGATTAAGCCTCGAATGATAAGGCTGCCAAGCGCTGGCGCAGGGCTTCGGCCATCTCCTTGCGTATGGCCAAAGTGATAGAACAGGTATTATCAAACTGTTGGGAGACAATGCGGGGCTGCAGATCTTTGACCACACGCATCACGGCATTCATCATGGGATAGGCAAAACTATATGTTATCTGTTCCTCTACAAGACGGGGCACCACCTCGGCATGCGCCAATGCATCGGCCGCCGCCGTGCGATAGGCAACGATAAGGCCTCCCGTACCGAGGTTGACACCACCGTAATAACGCACTACCACGACCAAAATATCAGTGAGTTCTGCCGAATGAATCTGCCCAAGGATGGGTTTCCCTGCCGTGGACGACGGCTCTCCATCGTCATTGGCACGAAACTCTGCCCTGTCTGCACCCAGTACATAGGCATAGCACACATGGCGCGCATCATAATACTTCTTGCGATACTCGGCAACCAAGCGTTTCACATCCTCCACATCGTTGACATGGTGGGCAAAAGCGAGGAACTTACTCCGCTTCTCGGAATAAAATCCCTCGCCTATATGGTCTGTGATGGTCTTATACTCGTCAGTCATCCAACTTGTGTATAATCAGTCCACTTCTAAGTTTCGGCTCAAACCATGTAGCCTTGGGCGGCATAATCTTGCCGCTGTCAGCTATGTCCATAATCTGTTGCATGGTGACCGGATAGAGGGCCAAGGCCATGCGCATCTCGCCAGAATCGACGCGACGCTTGAGTTCGCCCAATCCACGCAAACCACCGACAAAGTCGATACGATTGTCGCTTCTGAGATCCTTGATGCCGAGCAGCTGGTCCAGAATGAGTCTTGAGGAAATGTCCACATCGAGCACACCGATGGGGTCGGTGTCGTCATAGGTGCCTGTCTTGGCTACCAAACTGTACCAGAGGCCGTCCAGGTAGAGGGAGAACTCGTGCAGACGCTGCGGATGATAAATCTCTGCTCCCTGACAGGCCACTTCAAAGTTGTGCCCCAATGCTTCCAAGAAAGCTTCGCTGCTCATGCCGTTGAGGTCCTTGACCACGCGGTTGTAATCGAGTATCGTGAGCTGAGAGGCTTGGAAACATACGGCCATGAAGTAATTGTACTCCTCTGTCCCGGTGTGATTGGGATTGTTTTGGGCCTTCTCTGCACCAACAAGAGCTGCCGCAGCCGAACGGTGATGGCCATCGGCAATATACAGACTGGGCATCTTGGCAAATTCGGCAGTGATGGCAGCGATGTCTTCCGCACAGGAAACCACCCACAACTGATGACGGAAACCGTCTATCGGAGCGATAAAATCGTACTCGGGGGTTGTGGCAGCGTAGCGCATGATGAGTTTGTCAAGAGTATCGTTGTCAGGATATGCAAAGAAGACAGGCTCTATGTTGGCATTGCATACACGCACATGCTTCATGCGATCTTCTTCCTTGTCGCGGCGTGTCAGTTCATGCTTCTTGATAACGCCAGTCAAATAATCGTTGACATAAGCGCCCACCACAAGACCATACTGTGTCTTGCCATTCATGGTCTGCGCATAGATATAGTAATGCTCCTCCAGGTCTTGCACCAGCCATCCACGTTCTTGGAACATCTGAAAATGCTCCACTGCACTCTGGTAGACGCGCGGGTCGTACTCAGATGTACCCGGTTCGAAGTTGATTTCTGGTTTGATGATGTGATAGAGGCTCTTCTCATTGTCGCCTGCCTCGGCGCGGGCTTCCTCTGAGTCGAGTACATCATAGGGACGTGACTCTACTTGCTCCACCCACTGCTTGGGGGGGCGAACTCCCCTAAAAGGTTTAATGGTTGCCATAGTTGGTAAGATAGCCCCCCTCCGCTGCGGGAGGGGGATTGGGTTATGGTGAAAAGATTACTTGTTTACTTGGAACTTAGTGTCTCCTGTGGCAAAAAAAGCGTTGATTTGGCGTGCAGCCGCAATACCGGCATTGATGTTGGCCTCTGCTGTCTGTGCACCCATCTTCTTCGGAGTGGAGAAGTAGCGGCCCTCAAACTGACGGAAGTCGGCATCTGCATCGGGCATGATGTCGGTCACAAACTTCAGGTCTGTACGCTCTGCCATAAGACGAAGCAATTCGGGCTCATTGATAACCTCCTTGCGGGCAGTATTGACCAAAATTCCTCCCTTGCGCATCTGATTGACTGTGCGATAGTCGATACTCTGCTTGGTCTCCGGCGTTGCAGGAATGTGAAGCGATACGATATCGCAAGTCTGGAACAGTTCGTCCTGGGTCTGGCAAGCCTTCACGCCACTTGCCTCAATGGCTTCCGCCGGACAGTAGGCATCATAGGCTGCCACTTCCATGCCAAAACCTTGTGCGATGCGAGCCACATTGCGGCCTACGTTGCCGAAAGCCAGAATGCCGAGTTTCTTGCCTTTGAGTTCTGAACCACTCTTGCCATTGTAGAAATTGCGGACGGCATAAACCAACAGACCGAAAACCAATTCGGCCACGGCGTTGGAATTCTGCCCAGGCGTGTTTTCCACCACTACACCCTTGGCTTTGGCAGCCTCACAATCAACATTGTCGTAGCCGGCACCTGCCCTGACAACAATCTTCAACTGCTTGGCGGCATCCAAGACGGCCGGATCCACTTTGTCTGATCTGATTATCAGTGCGTCTGCATCCTGCACAGCTTCCAAGAGTTGTGCCTTCTCTGTATATTTCTCCAAGAAAACCACTTCGTTGCCGGCATTCTCAATCTCTTGCTTAATACCTGCTACAGCGGGAGCTGCAAAGGGTTTTTCTGTTGCAACCAATACTTTCATAGATGAATCTTTTAGTGTTCGTTTTCAAAGTCTTTCATTGCCTGAACGAGTGCCTGAACGCCCTCAATGGTCTGTGCATTGTAGCAAGAAGCACGGAAACCACCCACAGAGCGGTGTCCCTTGATACCAACCATGCCCCGTGCTGTCGCAAAGTCGAAGAACGGTTTCTCCAACTCTTTGTATTCATCGTTCATTACAAAACAGATATTCATTACAGAGCGGTCTTCCTCGTTCACCGTGCCACGGAAGAGCTTATTGCGGTCAATCTCTGCATAGAGCATATCGGCCCGCTCGTTGGCGCGACGGTCCATTTCGGCCACACCACCCTGGCTCTTCACCCAACGCATGGTTTCCATCAGCGAGTAGATAGGCACTACTGGCGGCGTATTGAACATGGAACCCTTGTCCACATGCGTGCGATAATCAATCATCGTAGGCAACTCACGCGGTGCCTTGCCCAGCATATCGTCCTTAACAATAATCACGGTAACACCCGCCATTGCCATATTCTTCTGTGCGCCGGCATAGATAGCTGTATATTTAGACACATCAACCGGACGGCTCATAATGTCAGAACTCATATCAGCTATCAACGGTACGTTTACATCAAAGTCCTTGCGGTACTCTGTGCCGTAGATAGTATTGTTAGTGGTTACATGCAGATAGTCTGCATCTGCCGGAACCTCGAAGTTTTTAGGGTAATGGGTAAAGTTTTCATTAGCAGAAGAAGCAACCTCAACCACCTCTCCAAACTGCTTGGCTTCCTTGATGGCCTTCTTTGACCATGTACCCGTATTGAGATAGGCAGCTTTCTTCCACAGGAAGTTGGCAGGTATCTGCATAAACTGCAGCGAAGCGCCACCTCCAAGGAAGATGACAGAATAGCCAGACGGGACATCGAGCAGCTCTTTGATAAGCGCTACGCTCTCGTCAACAACAGGTTGGAAGTCTTTTGCACGATGGCTGATTTCCATCAAAGACAGTCCGCTACCATTGAAATCCAAAATCTGCTTTGCCGTGTTTTCAATTACCTCACGGGGGAGCATCGAAGGACCCGCATTAAAATTGTACTTCTTCATACTGAAATTAATGTTTAAATAATTATGATAAGATTTTTAGTCTCTTTATTAGCAGTTGCGAATATACGCCATTTATTTATCCTGCCCAAACAAAAGACTAAATATTTTCTGCATTTATACAATATTAGCAATTATCCGTACTATCGAACAGCCTCAAATAAGGTTTTCAACCCTTTTATTTTTTGTCCGTTCAGTTGCTTCAAGACCTGCATAAGTTTGGAACGCACCACCGCTACATAGGCATAATAATCTTTTACATCGATGCGGCCAATCTCCGAGCCCGACAGCCCTGCTTGCTTGCAGAGCAAGCCTACGATATCACCTTTGGAAATCTTGTCTTTCTTGCCTTTACCTATATAGATAGTAGCCATGCGCGGCACGGGGACGGGTGCAGCCTCGGTAGACAGTTCGTAATCCTCAACATCTGCATCCACGTAATCAGGAATACTTTCCTCGGGACCTAATATAAAGTAGCTGTCACCGTGTGCATCCCATCGCGCAGTACGGCCTACCCGATGGATATAACCGTCTTCCCCCTCTGGCAAATGATAGTGTATGATATTGCGGATGTCAGGAATATCCAAGCCGCGGGAAGCCAAATCGGTGCTGACCAATATATTGGCAGAACCATTGGAAAACCTGTAAAGCGCGTCTTCGCGTTGCTTCTGCTCCAGACCGCCGTGAAAACTACTGATAGTAAATCCGTGCTCCTCCAAATAGGCTGCTGTGCGCTCTACACTCTCCCTATAGTTGAGGAAAACGATAGAACTGTCATCACCCAACTGGCAAAGAAGTCGTCGAAGTGTCTCCAACTTGTCCTTTTCTGGACTCTGCACCTTACGGATGCATACCCTGGCAGGTACATTCCCCTCGTTGGGAAGAAAGTTGAGCACAGCAAACTGGTCCCGCAGTATCTGCTGGGTGTGCATCTCTTCTGCTGGTGTAGCCGACAAGAGTATCTGGCGGGCACAAGCCGGTATCTGTCGCATCAAAATGGCCATTTCATCGTGGAAACCCATCTCAAGACACTTGTCAAACTCGTCCAAGATAATCCATTTCACCGCCTTGGTATCGATATTCCCCTTGCCCAAATGGTCATTCATGCGACCCGGCGTACTGAAAATAACATGCGGCCGCACTTGTCGCAACTGACGGTGCTCGTCCATAGCAGCCCTGCCGCCATAACAAGCATAGGCTCGCAATCCTGTTGCCATATCCTTCAATACCGTTGCCGACTGTAGCGCCAGTTCTCTACCCGGGACAACCACGATAGCCTGTACAGCATCCAGCTCGGGATTGATTCGTTGTGTAAGCGGCAACAGATACGCCAACGTTTTGCCCGACCCTGTTGGCGAGAGAAGCATCAGGTCTTTTCCTGTATTGAGAATAGCCTCAGAAGTGGCTATCTGCATCTCGTTGAGTTGACGGATATTACATTTATCCAATATCTCTTCTATCGTCTTCATCTCATTAACTTGTCAATTTCTTCAAATTCCTTGCCCATATTCAGGTTCAAATAAATCGTATAAAGCGGCAATCCCCACATCTGCTTCTGTTCGGGAGCCTTCGCACGATACTTTTCGATATAAGGGAGCGCTTCTTTATACAATTGGTTGATTTCCTTACGTCTGCTGGGCTGCTTGCTGATGTTTTTATCCATTTCCACTGCCTTGTTGAAATACGCCAGCCCCGCATTGAGATGGACACCGTACAGCGTATCACATTCGGCCAACAGCGACTTGCATATTGCCACACACTCATCGTAACGCTTCATACTGAGCAGCACCGAACTCTTGGAGAACCGGTACAGGACATTGGTGCTGTCTTTGGCCAAGCCTTCATCACATACTTCGAGCGCCTTGCTCCACTCTCCCGTCTCGGCATAGTACTCTATCAATCTCGGAAAGAAGAACTGGAACTTCGGATAGCGTCTGAACCCTTCTGTCAAAGCCTCCACATAGCGCTTGTCGTCTTTTTCAAGTTTATAGGTTTCAGCCAGATACTGCAACATATACTGATGGTGTGCCGTATCCTTCAGTGCCAGATAGGTGTGATGCAACGTGGCTTTAGGGTCTTGAATCTTGTAGCCACAATACACAGCCCAATAGGCTGCCTCGGGCATAGCGGTATCGGTCTCGTCGTACTTGTAATCCGTGAAAAGCGGCTGACGCGCACAGTCTATATACAAGTCAAAATACTCATAAGCCTCCTTGTATTTCTTCTGGTTGATGAAAAAGGCACCACCGTTAAACAGGTTTTTCCTATAGACATTGAGCAGTTCCGCATGCTTTTTGCGGTAGGCAAGCTTCACTTTCCCCTTTTCATCGGGCATCATATCTACAGAATCCAAGCCCTCCAAAGTCTTGAACATACGTTTGGCAGCATCAAAGAGCGTTGCTGTGTCCAACTGCTGCTTCAGATACATTTTCTCATTGCCTTGATCGTATTGTTTCTTTTGTGCCTCGAAAAGTATGAGCCATATCTTTTCGTTCGTCCGATTTGCGGAATCTTTCAGCAAATTCTTCATAAGAGACTCTGCCTGAGGAAGATTGGTCCCTTTCTTGACAAATTCCTTGGCTTGTGCCATCTCCTTTTTCTGCGCATAAACGCCGAGCGACAGCACCAATGTTATCCATATTGTGATTATCCTTCTCATCTTTTTACTCAATACTTAATCAATTTTCTCATTTCTTCCGCCCGCTCATCTCCCAAAGCAAAGTAAACCTGATAGAGCGGTGGCGCCCAATCTACTGTCGAGCGCTTGGGATCCAGCACTTGCGCCTTCTCCAAATAAATTTTACCTTGTCTGAACAAAGCCATTACAGCCGTTGTTGCATCGGGAGTCTGCGATTCATTCCCTTGACGTGTCAGACTGTCTGTCATCTCTACCGCTTCCGACGTGTAGCATATACCTATATTATAGATGACAGGCAAAAAGAGGGAATCCAGCGCGGCCGCACGCGAATAGGCCTGTATGGCCTCTTGCCATCGGTGGCCATTCATCGCCCGCTCTCCCTTGAGCGCCCATGCATATTTGTTACGGCCATTGCGTTGTATCTCGTTTTCCACAAACTTCTCCAACGCTTCCTTCTTGCCATGCTCAGTGTAATACATCACCAGAAGATTAAAATAGTGCGGAGAGTGTGTGTCCTGCTCATACAAAGCTGTCAAAGCAGCCTCGTACAGTCTCCAATCACTATCCGTTTGAGCCAGTTGTCGCATGCAGTCAACCTTCAGTGCAGCCGCTTTTTTGGCGATTCCATCGTCCTTGAGTGCTATATCCGCGTAGCGTTCCGCCTTTTGATAATCCTTGATGCCATAAGCCAATCGGCCAGCATAGTATGCTGCCATCCCCACATGATGTGGCTGCTTATCGAATAAAGGATGCTCTGCAGTCTGCACATACAATTCATACGCCGCTAAGGCTTTCTCTTCCTGGTGTTGGCTATGATAGTAGGCACCGGCATTGACCAGTTGTACCCAAATAGTTCCCGTCCGCCGGGCGTTGGCTTGGCGATATTTAGCCTTACTCTTTCCGTTGGCGTTGGGTAGGTTATCGTATTCGTCACAGGAAACGGCAGTCTTGACAATATCAACCACCGTGGTATAATAATAGGTAGAGTCCCGACACACTTCTAGCTTGGCCAACAGCGCATCTACCTGCCTATTGAGCTTGGCAGCTTCAGTCTTATTGTCCAATTCACTCCCCATTCGACTTTCGTGAATGGGCGGCTGTGCCGCTTCTGTGTATCCGGCACAGCCCCACCCATTAAGTTTGCAAGCGGCACGTGGCCTTACTTTGTCATAGCTTCAATCTCCTTGGTGCGTGCGTCGTCAGCACCATAGAGCGTATAGTAGCACTGGTAGAGCGGATATGACCAGTTAGCGCGCTCTCTTGAGGGATCCAGCTGACGTGCTTTCTCCAGATAGGGTACACTCTGCTCATAATACTTCTTCATTTCTGCCTCAGCCTGGCAGCTTGCAGCCTTGGAGTTGATACAGAATGCAAGGTATGTGAAGATAAGAGCGTCATCAGCTTTGGTGGCAATGGCTTTCTTGAAAGTCTCGATGGCCTCGTCGTGCTTATTGGCATTCATCAGGTTTTGTCCCTTCATAGCCAGAGCGGTATAGTCGTTAGGATTCTGTGCGAGACGAGCCTCGATGAGCTTGTTAGAATCATCCAAGTTGCCCAGAGCCTGATAGATGGCAGCCAGCTGTCCGAATACCATATCATTACCGGGATCCTTGTCGTATAGGTCTTTCAGTGTTGCGGCAAACTTGACAGAGTCCGATTTCTCCTTCAAGTCCTGT
>SFKY01000023.1 GCA_004554665.1 Bacteroidales bacterium | reverse complement strand
CCGAAATTCAAAACGGCTTTTGAGTTTTTAAACAGAAAGGATCTCGCGAGCCTGCCGGAAGGAAGAATTGATTTGGAGCATGGTGTATATGCAAATATCCAGCATTATGTAACCAGCCCTGAAGAGTCGCTGCCGTTTGAAACGCATGATCTTGCATTCGACATTCATTACATGGCTGAGGGCGAGGAGTACATCGGCGTTTATAGCCGCGAACACCTGAGCGTCAGTGTGCCGCATGATGATGAGAAAGAATGGACCCTGTACCATGAACCGGAGTTTCCCGGGAGAGTTTTCCTGCACACCGGTGAATTCATTGTCATAGAGCCTGAGTGTGCGCACAAACCCCGCTGCAGCGCCGGCGAGTGCAAGGCGGTCAAAAAAATCGTCATGAAGGTGCCCGTGTAAATGGTTCTTAAGCAATTAGAGCCATGGGACGGCGTTCTTCTACGAGAACAGATGAATACGATGCGCTGGGCTTAGCGCAACAAAAAACTTGGGCGAACAGCCCGAAATAAAAAAGAGGAGAAGAAGAAATGAAGAAACTACTTTCCGTACTTGCGCTGGTTTTTGCGTTCATGATGTTCGCAGTTGCCTGTGCAGCGCCTGCGCAGAATGAAGAGCCGGCCGCTCAGCCCGCGGCGGAACAGGCTTCGGACGCCCCTGCTGCTGGTGCAGATTCCGGCGCAGATTCCGCGCCCGCACCCGCACCCGAACCCAAGACCGGAAGCCTGACAATCGGCATCTCCATCAATGGCGTGGGTAATATTCACAACCGCCATATGTTTGAAGGTCTGAAGGAAGTTTGCGAAGGCCGCGGTCACAAGGTTGTCGCTGTTAACGCCAACGGCGATGCAACTCAGCAGGTGACTGACGTTGAAAACCTGATTCAGGCAGGTTGCGATGTCATCGTCATCCAGTGCGCCGACAGCTTTTCCATGAAGAACGTTGTTGCAGACGCGGCCTCCAAGGGCATCTATGTGATCTCTCAGGACGCGGGTTGGATTGAAGGCTGCAGCGCCATGATCCAGCTCAACTACTTCTCGATCCAGACGGATATCAACATGATGCTGGGCGCCGAAATCGGCTATCAGGGTAAGATCATCACCACGGGCCATCAGGACAATTTCGCACTCCGTGCTGCTGGCTATGTCCATGACGCGATGATTACAGAGTGGGGCTTTGAAGAGGTTGCGCACGTCCAGACGACCTATCCGGGCACCGTTGAAGTTACCTATAAGGGCCTTGACTCTGCTCTGACTGCCAATCCCGATGTGGATGCTATCTTCACGTCCCAGGATCTTGAGGCGATTGGTGCCATTCAGGCTCTGAAGGAGCATGGTCTCTATCCGCAGGTGAAGTGCGTGGGTATCGACGGTGAAGTTGAAGTTCTCCGTGATATTAAGGCTGGCGGCTCTGTGCTTTGCACGGTTATTTCCGACCTTGACGGCGCAAATGAAGCGGTCTGCGATACGGCTGAGAAACTTATGGCCGGCGAGTCTGTTCAGAAGTACATCAGCGTTCCCTACGACATCGTCACCATTGACAACGTGGATGAATTCCTGGTAAAGGCTGAGGAGGAAGCAGCCAAGTATGCCGAAGCGGTGATGCAGGACTCGCGATTCAAGTTGCTGGACTTGAATACAGTTCCTACTACGCAGTATGACACCGACTTGGAAACGGAACTGACCTATTACCACGATTTCCATTCCTATGCAAACTCCACAGAGACCATCTGGCCCTATGGCAATCCCACGGACATGGCAGGATGGGGACGGGATTATCCTGAAAGAGACCAAAACCAAAATGTCATGCACTCCTATTTTAGGGCATCAGACGGGCTCATGAACTCTTTTGAGGAAGACGACTTGCGCAAGGAGCGCTACATCGTACACCGTACCACTAAAAATTATCCTACTACAGGCGTATCGGGATCGATGCCGCAAACTTACGGCAAGATGAAAGTGAATACCTCTACGTTTAAACCCGTATCGGCGTTGGTGACTTTTGGAAGAAGTCTACGCCTTTCTGAAGCCTATCTGAACTATGCAGAAGCCAAGGCCATGATGTTCTTGAATGGGGGGGATGACAACGCGCGCACCCAAGCTCTTTCAGCATTGAATACGTTGAGGCAAAAGCGTTTCTCGGCAGAGGGATATGTCGCCAAGGATATCAGCGATGCGGAAGAACTGGTAAACTTTGTACGCGAAGAGCGGAGAAGAGAACTCTGCTTCGAGGATCATCGCTGGTATGACCTGCGTCGTTGGGGCATGAAAGAGATTAAGCATATATGGTACGAAAGCGAAAACTCGTATCTGACATACACTTTGAATGAAAACGATTTGCTCTATACGGTACCCATTCCCAAAAATTCACTCGACCGTAATGGACGATTGCAGCAAAACGAATTGGGTGGAAAACGTGCAGGTGTATTGACAACTATTACAAATGAAGATTTATGATGATGAAAAAGTTTTTATATTGGACCGGAATCGGACTGTGTAGCATCTTTGCAGCTTGCAGTTCCTCAGAAGATGCATTGGAACCTTCTGGCAACTATTCTGTACTGAGAATGCAGTTTCCGCAAGGAACGAATGATTTCGATTATGAAATCAAGGATATACATGACCAATATGGTGTATATTTGCTCTATAAAGATATCACAGAGACCGACCTGAACCGTTCATGGACCTCAGACGGTACCGGATTGATATATAAGGGAGAAGATCTGCCTGACAAGGATGTCCCATTCTATGTGGATTTCTTCAAGAAGCAAATCTTTCCCAATCTTACTCCGGATATGACTCGGTCTGGATTCCCACTGAAAATCTATATGATGAAGAATTTCTGTGGAGTAGAACGTGGGTTTGATGACGGAAATAATGATGATGGAGGCGGCACTGGAGGCACTGGAGGTACTGGTGGTACAGGAACAGATACCGGAGGAACGGGTACAGGTGGTACAGGAACTGGCACCGGAGGAACGGGTACAGGTACAGGTGGCACAGGCGGAACAGGTGGCACAGGCGGAACAGGTGGTACCGGTGGAACAGGTGATACTGGAGGAACCGGTGGTACCGGTGGAACGGGTACTGGTACTGGCACTGGTGGCACAGGAACAGGCACAGGTGGTACTGGTGGCACTGGCGGAACAGGTGGTACTGGTGGCACGGGCGGAACAGGTACTGGCACTGGTGGCACAGGCACTGGTACTGGAACAGGTGGCACTGGAACAGGTACCGGTGGTACAGGCGGTACTGGCGGTACCGGTGGCACGGGCGGTACTGGTGGCACGGGCGGTACTGGTGGCACGGGCGGTACTGGTACAGGTGTTGTTGATGATGTAGTGCCAGGTTTCATTTCCTATTATCTGAATGGTTTCGATTATTGGGCTATAAGTTTTAAGAACTCAGAAATTGCTGGCAGTGATGCCAAAGCGATGAAGCTGAAACGCTGTTCGTTCTTGTATGCGATTATCAAAGCAGCCAAAGAGAACGGAAAAATAGCTGTGCCCACAGACTGGTTAGGCAATCTCGATTTTGAGACTAAATTTGTAGCCGATAATACAAATAATCTGGAAAATGAGAATCATCGTCTGAAGCGGGGATTCATCTATTATGTATATGCACCCGAGGAGCTGCCTGCTTACAGGGCAGAACTTGCGTTTGTATATTACAAAGATGTGTACAATGGTCCTCAATATTGGACAGAGAACAGTACTGCGGCTAATCCTAAAGACTATTTCTTGAACTTCATCCGTATGGCAATGTTCTATACCAAGGATGAGTTCTACAAGAAATATCCTCAAGACCAGTATCCTCTCATCAGTAAGCAATACGAAGATTTGCTCACTTATATGAAGGGTACCTATGGTATTGATTTGGAAAGCATAGCTAAGGGACCGCAAGAATAAATGTTTACGTCTTCAAGGCAAAGATACATATTTCGTGTATCTTTGCCTTGATATTATCTATTCCAACCGTATATGATTCAATATAAGCTACTGGTCAGTTTGTCTGCATGGTGTTTCTCCGTTACGCTCCTTGCCCAACAGGCATCATCCTCTCCTAAGATTTTACGGGAGCAGTGCCGTCTTGTCTGGGAGTGTGGCGAGTATATCATGGAGCACAAAGGGAACATTACGAATAGGGACAGCCTGTTGTCAAGGCTTCCTGTCCTCGATTTGGCCGACACCACCGTCGTGGCCTACATGAAGGAACATCGCCCCATCGATTTTGCCGACTACTATTATATGTTGCAGGCATTGAAAAAGGGAGAGTCGTTTGATGCGGCACGCGATGGTTTGGGATTTACCACCCGTTTCCCTTTCCGCCCATTAAACAAAAACGATTATTTCAAGTTGCGAGAGGTATTCTCCGCCCCACATCCTTTGCTTCACGAGCCTTATATGGCCAATATAGAGTTCGCGTTCCAGAACAGGGGATGTACAGAGGGGTTGGCAGCCCTGCGTCCTCTCATAGCGCAAAATGTGGACGATAGCCCGCGCAAGCAGCGTTTGCTCGCGCTGTATGATGAGTATGAGAAACTGATGAAGGGACACTTGGCTCCATTGTCTGAGTTGAAAGATGTAGAGGGAAAAACGCATACCTTTGCCGAACTGCGCGGCAAGGTGGTTGTAGTGGACGTGTGGGCTACCTGGTGTTCCAGTTGTTTGGAGAAGATGCCTGCTTTCATCCAGTTGTGCCAGCGATGGGGGCACCGTCAGGATGTGGTCTTTGCCACCCTCTCCATAGACCGAAACAAGTCTTATCGGGCATGGCTCGATGCGATTGACAAGCACCAAATAAAGGGGACGCTTAACTGGCGGGCCGATGTGGAAGGAGGCTCGTCGTTTGAGCAAGACTACAAGATTGTGGGTATTCCCCGCTATTTCGTTATTGATGCTGAAGGAAGAATCGTGACACTCTACGCCTCTTCTCCTGAGGAGTTGGAACAAGTGCTCACCGCTGTCTGCACACCGCAACAGGGCATTCTCTTTGAGGAACTTACTCTGCAGCAGGCTTTGGACAAGGCGGCCCGTGAAGGAAAAAGGGTTTTTGTCGATTGCTATACGCAGAGTTGTGTGCCCTGCAAGTATATGGCCAAGGTGATATTCCCATTGAAGGAGTGTGGCGATTACTTCAATCCCCGCTACGTGTCGTTGATGCGTGATATGGAAAAGGGAGAGGGCGTGGACATCGCCCGCAAATACAATGTACGTATGTATCCCACTTTCCTCATCCTCAATCCCGACGGCTCACTCTACTGCATGGAGACCGGAGCCACCACAGGAAAACAGGCCAAGGCCTTTGTCGACAAGATGGATGATGCTGTGGCAAGGGTAGAAATGGAGAGACGGTACAAGGCGAATGACCGCACTCCCGAGTTTCTGCGCCAATATGTTGCCTTGCTGCGACGAAGTCCGAGCGGTGACTTGGTGCCTGTCATCAATGAATTGTTGATGCCACTTTCCACTGCCGAACTGTGTATGCCCGACAATTGGGATCTGCTGAACAATGAAATCAAGTCTACAGACAACCCTCTGTTTGAGCGTCTGTTGAAAGAAAGGGATGACTTTGGCAAACATCTGGGACGTGAAGTGGTAGAAGAAAAAATCATGCGCACCTACGCAGAGGAGTTCAGAGTCTACAAGCGCATGGGATTGGACTTTGACAAACGGATCAGTGTCCTGAAAAACTTAGGGAAAGAAGACTATAAAGGTGCGTTGAAGTTGCAATACTGCATGCGGTTACGACAGATTATAGACGGTAAGCAGGTCGGTCAAATAGGCGAAATCATCCATATCCTGTCCAACCTGCGCAAGCAGATAGCGGATGAGAAAGCGTGCATGGATGTCATAGCCGAATTGAGTCGCATAGAGAAGATAGTCACTCCTGACCAGAAAGCAAAAATAGTAGCCCTGCTGACGGAGCTGGAAAAAGGAATGACCGTGGAAGATTACCGCCTGTCTATCCAGCGTATCAAAGCCCGCTTGCGTTAAGGCTAAGCCATTATTGGGAAGATTTACTACTATTCGCTTCCTGATGATTTGAGGAGTTGAGCCCTCACCCTATCCCTCTCCCGGTGGGCGAGGGATAGGGTGAGGGCTCAACTCTGTCAAGCAAAACTATTCCCGAAAGGAAACCGATTGCATCTCACAGCAGAGTCAAAGATGATCGCAGGTCCGGCCAACGGTTACATCTGCGTGTGCATCACCAGCAAGGTGGCGACGGCCAAGAGGATGAGAGCGGCTGCAGCTGTGCCGGCGGCGAAGAATACGATATGGCGCACGAGGGTGTTGGCCTCAGTGCTCTGTCCGTCTGTGTGTCGGGCAAACGGCATGGCATGGACCAAGAGCATCCAAGGCAGGAATCCGACTGCCATCCAAACCGTTACGCCACTCAACGTGTGGGAGAATCCGCCGCAGGCGGCATGCACCACCATGAAAGCCGCCCAGTAGATACAGCATGCCACCAAGGTGACATATACGCTTCTCGTCTTGTGTCCCAACCAATGTTCGGGACACAGCCAATAAGCTGCTGTAAGCAGCACGATCAGCAATCCGATTATTGAAAAAATGCCCATAATATAGTTTTTAGTTATGAAATATGATACATCTTGATTATTAAAGAGAGTCAAAGAGTCTGTATCTCTCGATCAAAGTCGGCGGGGATACCATCTTTCTCGAAATAGCGTTTGAGAAGACATTTGCGAATATTGGCAATATTTTGTCGACTGGTGACGAGTAAAATGGCCATCTCAGATGGGATAAAACCTAATTTGACGAGTAGACAGATAATAGCGAAAGAAAGAAACTTACCAGAACTCCAAATCTGGGGCCGCTTTCTAACGCTATTTCTATAGGGATGCGAAAGAGGAACGGCTTGCCAGAACTCCAAATCTGGGGCGGTTCTTCTAACGCTATCTTTTCTAAGTGCAAAGATACGACTTCTATCGCAATCTCCAAAATAAATCTCAAAAAAATGAATATCGAACAATTTCAGCAACTCCTCAACGAGAAACGAGCCGAAATAGAATAGGCACTCCGACGAACGCTCCCCATCAAGGTCGGACGAATCGCAAAAGACCACTTCCAAGAGGGATTCCGGCAGGGGGGCTTACAGGACAACGGCACACAGGCGTGGCAACGGAAGAAACGCCCCGACAAATACGGACCGCTCATGTCCTCACGACAGAACCTCTACGGATCCATATACTACCACCCAGACGACTACCGCGTCACCGTCGGAACATCAGTTCCCTACGCTGAGATACACAACGAGGGAGGGATTATGATAAGCAGAAAAACAGAGGCGAGTGAGAAGAGCAATAAGAATGTGAGTAATAGACGCTTCATGAGTGTAAGCTGTTTTGACGACTTATCGGCGTCATGCCGAAATTGGTTTTGCAAAACGGTGTTTTTGAGAGTTACTATTTGTGTTGAAGTGAAATAGTGCTTCTTTGTGATGAAGTTCATGTCTTTGTGGATTATCTTCTTCAGTTTTGAAGCGGCTACTCCTTTAGCATTCTCTCCTTCATGAAGAGCAGTTACCATATAGTAGAGTGCTGTTTTAACATTTCCAGCTTGATAATGGACAACTCCCAGCAGATATTGGACAAGAACTCTTTCGTTATGGGTGCCATGTAGCAGATAGTAGTCAACTGCCGTTCTAAACAAGGGGGTGTTAGCTATTGGCTTTTGTAATATATGGTTTTCCCATGCGTTTTCTATTTCTTGCTGATACCATGTAGTCTGTGCGTTTCTGTTACCTTGCCCTTGAAGAACTTTATCAACGCAATGAATTTAACAATGATGTATAAATAAACGGGAGCGCAAATCCATAGCATAACTGCTGTCGTCAGTATCATTGCGACAGGGTTATACACAAAAAGGTCGTGATATAGTTTTAAGAATGCTTTCATCATTGTATTCGATATTGAATCGGTCACAAAGGTAAACAATAATAATGAGAATATGGCAAAGGAGATCAGTTTTTAATAAAGATCAATGATAACGGCACAACCAAAAGGGTGACGGCTGATGCCGAGGAACTTGGTCGTGTAATTCGTAGCGTGCAAAATGAGAGCGAACGCCTAAAGAGCAATATACTCACTTGGTCGCAGGCTTCTCAAGCTATTGATGTGCTACAAAACGCCATTGGTGATTTGCAAAATGTGATGGCAGACCTAACGGCGGCCTATCAAGTGCAGCTTGTGGCCGAGACGCAGTTGGAGACGTTAGGCATGCCTTTTTTGTAAATGCCACAGATAGGTGACCTAAAGGTGGCATTTAGGGGTGCTAAATGCGGCAAATAGGAATGGTATTTGCCGCATCCAGTGACTTTAAAAGATGTGAAAGGGGTGAAGTGATGGGGTGTGACTACTTGCTGGCAGTGAGCTTGCCCGACTTGGTAAGGGTGAGGGTGGTCTGTCGGAGACTGTGACTGTTGTGGTCGAAGAGGGTGGCAGGATTGAGACGGCGGCCGCGGTAGCTTATCTCGAAATGAAGGTGCTCGGTAGTGGCTCGGCCCGTGCGCCCGGTGAGACCGATCACCTGTCCGGCCTTGACTTTGTCGCCCACTTTGACAAGATTCTTGTGCTGATGGCTGTAAAGCGTCTCAAAACCGTATGCGTGGCGGATGACGATGCAGTTGCCGTAACCGGCATAGGGACAGGAACGGGTCACAATACCGTCGAAAGCGGCACGAATCTCGTCCTTGGCCTTGGTCTTGAGGTCCACGCCGCTATGACGACGCTTTCCGCCGTAGGGGCTGATGACTTTGGCTTCGGGCAGGGGGTAGGCCCAGTGGTCGGGATCCATCTCGGCCAAGTTCAGTTTGTAGGTGTCGCTCTTCTCAAAAGGATTTTCAGCCTCGTCTGGGTCGAGGGTAAGGCCGCTGGTAGGTTTTCGCTCGCCGGGTAAGGTGTTCACGCTCACGAGCTTGCCCTTTTTCTCAAAGACAAAGGTTTGCTTGTGCAGCCGGTGGCTGCTGGCGCTGACGAGGGTAGTGGGATTGATGCGTGCGCCGTTGACCATGATGGAGAACAGACACACATGCTGGTTGTCGCGTTGGCCGATGATGGCTATCGTCTGGCCAGCTTTGACGGCATCGCCCACATGGACCAGATTTTGAGCGTTGTTGGCATAGACCGTTTCGAGACCATTGGGGTGGCGGATGACGATGACGTTGCCCTGGGAGGCATGATTGCGCGAGAGACGGACCTCGCCGTCAAACATAGCCTTGACGGCATCGCCCTGTTGGGAAGTGATTTCCAACTGTTGGTCGTTGTCGGTGAGCCGGGCCTTGCCTACGGGCAGGGGAAAACTGTATTGGGAGGGTTTGAGAGTAGTGAAGTCTACGCTAAACGCATTGGACCGGCTAAACAGGCCGGGTGTCTCTATTTGGATCTGCTGCATCTCGGCAGCGGTGAACTTGTCTTTTGTGGGGGCAGCCGCCATTAAGGTGAATGCGGCTGCTATCAAGAGGAGGCTGGTTTTTAGCTTCATACTGTTCTATAAGGGTTTGCGGTGATAGGAAAGAGCTACGACATGACGATGGCGGTGAAGATACGTCCCGACGCGATGCCCAATCGGCGTGCGGAGAAATAGTCGTCTGGGTGGGCAAAGGTGCAGATGCCCGATGCCTGGATGTGGGCGGCGGCGATTCCCGCCTCGATGAGCTGCTGGCGGTTGATGCCGGGCAGGTCGAGGTGCCACTTGTCGTGCCATACGGCTGTCTCGGTAAGGTCGAATCCGGCATTGGCAAACTGGTCGTAGACCTCTTGGCCCACTTCAAAATGGTCTACAGAGATACCCGGGCCGATGATGGCATGCAGTTCGGTTGGGTCGATGTGGAAGGCAGTATGCAGTTGGGCGATGGTTTGCTGGCAGATGCGCTGTAGGGTGCCCCGCCATCCGGCGTGGATGGCAGCTGCCACCCTGCGGTGGGGGTGGTAGAGCAAGACAGGGATGCAGTCGGCAGTGGAAACGCCGATGCACACTTGCGGCTCTGCGGTGATGAGCGCATCGACACCCTCCAAGAGCATGGTGCGGGTGGTGGGCGAGAGCGCGAAGAAGTCTTCGGCCACTTGGCGCACTACGGTGCCGTGTGTCTGGTGGGGCAACACGATACGGGCAGGGGGCAACTGCAATGCTTCGGCCAATGCCAGAAGGTTGGCAGCTACTGCTTGCGGGGCATCGCCGCAGTAGTCGGTAATGTTGAACTCGCCGTATGTGCCGCTGCCTACCCCTCCATGACGTGTGGTGGAAAAGGCTGTGATGCCCTGTGGGGTGGGATAGCGATGGAGCAGGGGCTTAGGCATCCTCGTCCTCCTCGTATTCGAAATCGTCCAAGTCTTCTATATCCTCTTCGTCGATATATTCCACGTCTACATCCTCGCCTTCATCGAGCATCTCGGCAGCGAAACGTGTCATGTCCTTGTCTCTGTGTACGAGCGTGTCTTCGGCCATGATACCTTGGAGCTTGTTGCTCTCGCTGTTGAGTTCACGCCACAGCACATCCTTGAGTTCGCCGAGTCCCTTTCCGGTGACGGCAGAGATGAAGACCACGGGCAGGTCAGTGGGCAGATACTCACGCAACATCTCGATGAGTTCGTCGTCGAGCAGATCGCACTTGGTTACGGCCAGCACCCGATGCTTGTCGAGCATCTCGGGGTTAAACTTCTCCAGTTCGCTGAGCAGCACCTCATACTCTTTCTTGATGTCGTCCGTGTCTCCCGGCACCATAAAGAGCAACAGCGAGTTGCGCTCGATATGGCGGAGGAAGCGTAGTCCAAGTCCTTTGCCCTCGCTGGCTCCCTCGATGATGCCGGGAATGTCGGCCATGACAAACGACTGCATGTCGTGGTAGCCCACGATGCCGAGCGAAGGCTCGAGCGTGGTAAATGGATAGTTGGCTATCTTGGGGCGGGCGCTGGACAATGAGGACAGAAGTGTGGACTTTCCGGCGTTGGGGAATCCCACCAGACCCACGTCGGCCAGTAGTTTGAGCTCCAAGATGACGGTCATTTCCTCCATCGGCTCACCGGGCTGCGCATAGCGTGGTGCCTGATTGGTGGCAGTGCGGAACTGGAAGTTGCCCAGTCCACCTCGGCCGCCTTTGAGCAGCATCACAACCTGTCCGTCGTAGGTGACATCGCAGACATATTTGCCGTTTTCGGCATTGTAGACCACTGTACCGCAGGGCACGTCGATATACATGTCTTTGCCGTCGGTGCCATGGCACTTGTCTTTGCCGCCGTTGCCTCCGTGCTCGGCAAACACGTGACGCTGGTACTTGAGGTGGAGGAGCGTCCAGTAATTGTGGTTGCCGCGCAGGTAGATATTGCCTCCGCGCCCGCCGTCTCCGCCGTCAGGACCACCGTTGGGGTTATATTTCACGTGGCGCAGATGCATTGATCCGCGTCCGCCCTTGCCCGAGCGGCAATAGATTTTCACGTAGTCTACAAAATTGGATTCTGCCATAATGGATGAAATGGGTTAGGAAAAGATGAAAGGGGAAATGAAAAAAGTTGAATCGTCAGACACCCCGTCCACTGTCTGTCTTGACAGTGGACTGTACCGTCTGGCGATTCAACTTCTCAGCTCCTTACAGGTTGTCTATTACTTTACAGATGTCTCCGAAGATGCGGTCGAGGTCGCCCAGACCGTCGATGTGGTAATGTATGCCCTCATTGGCGTACCAGTCTATCAGCGGGGAGGTCTGGTTGTGATAGACGGTGAGGCGCTTCTTGATAGTCTCTTCGTTGTCATCGCTGCGGCCGCTCTGCTGTCCGCGCAGGAGGAGGCGCTTCATGAGTTCCTCTTCGGGCACGTCGAGCTCTATCATGGCAGCCACCTTGTGCCCGCGTGCGGCGAGCATGTCTTTCAAGGCCTCGGCTTGGGGAATGGTACGGGGAAATCCGTCGAAGATTACTCCCTTGTGCTCCTTGCCGAAGCTGTCGTACACGCTGGCCAGAATGTCGACCATCAGTGTGTCGGGTATGAGCTGCCCCTGATCTATGAAACTCTTGGCCGTCTTGCCAAGTTCCGTACCGTTCTTGATCTCATTGCGGAGCACGTCTCCTGTGGAGATGTGGCCCAGCGCATACTTGGCGATCATCTTGTCACTCTGTGTGCCCTTGCCGGAACCGGGCGCACCGAAAATCACAATATTCTTCATTCTTCTACTAAAGTGTAAATGTCTCTTAGATTGCGTCCCTGCTGGTCATAGTCAAGACCGTAGCCCACGATGAAATCATTGGGAATCTCCATCGCGGCATAAGCTATGTCCAAGGGCACCTGTAGCTTGCCGGGTTTCAGGAGCAGCGTGCAGATGTGCAGTGATGCGGGCTCGCGGGTGCCCAGTGTCTCAAGCATCCGCTTCATGGTGATGCCCGTATCAACGATATCTTCCACGATGATGACGTGGCGGCCACGCAGGTCTTCGTTGATGCCTATCACTTCTTTTATCTTGCCCGTGGAGGTGGTACCCTCGTAGGACGCCAGTTTCACGAATGATATTTCGCAGGGTATCGTGAGATAGCGTACCAAGTCGGCCGCGAAGACAAACGAACCGTTGAGAACCGCCAACAGCAGAGGGTTCTTGCCAGCCATATCTTGGTTGATTCTGGCAGCCACATCGCTTACACGCTGCATAATCTCTGCTTCTGGGATAAACGTTCTGAACGTCTTGTCCTTAATCTTGACTATACTCATGGTGAGATTTTTAATTATTCGAGGCAAAATTACAAAAAATATACCAAACAAATTCGATTTTCAGTATTTATTTCGTATTTTTGCAACGATATGAAGATTTTTACAAGTACGCAGATACAGGAACTCGACAAGTACACACAGGAGCATGAACCCATCCGAAGCATTGACCTGATGGAGCGTGCGGCCAAGGCCTTGGCAGGTGTTATTTGCGAGCGGTGGCCACAATCCATGTCGGTGGTGGTCTTTGCCGGACCGGGCAACAACGGCGGCGACGCGCTGGCCGTGGCACGGCTCATGGCTGAGCAAGGGTACAAGGTATCGGCATATCTTTTTAATATTCATCATGCGTTGTCTTCTGACTGCGCCGCCAACAAGCAGCGCCTTATGGGCTGCAAGCGGTTGGATTCCTTTACAGAAATCTCTGTAAATTTCGACCCGCCGGTGCTTGACGAGCATACTTTGGTGGTCGATGGACTGTTTGGCGCGGGGCTCAACAAGCCTCTGTCGGGCGGTTTCTCGTCATTGGTCAAGTACATCAACCAGTGTCCTGCCCAAGTGGTGAGCATCGACCTGCCCTCGGGACTGATGCCCGAAGACAATACCTACAGCATCCGTGCCAACATCATCCGTGCCAATCTCACCCTTACGTTCCAACAGAAGAAACTGGCTATGATGTTTGCTGACAACCAACCTTATCTCGGCGAACTCAAAGTGCTGGATATCAGACTCTCTCCTGAGTTCATAGCACAGAAAGACACCCCGTTTCGCATTGCAGAGGAAAGCGAGATGCGTGCCATCGTGCGCCGTAGGGACGATTTCGCCCACAAGGGCGACATGGGCAATGCCCTCATCGTGGCCGGCAGTTATGGCATGTCGGGCGCAGCCATCCTTGCCACCCGTGCCTGTTTGCGTTCGGGTGTGGGAAAGGTAACCGTGCTTGCACCCAAGCGCAATTATGCCGTCATGCAGATGGCGGTGCCTGAGGCCGTGATGCTGTTGGACCACGAGGAGAAGCATTTCTCAGAAGCTGTAGACACCGAAGATTTCGATGCACTCGGCATCGGGCCGGGATTGGGTCGGCACGAGAGCACTGCCATCGCCATGATAGCCCAGCTCAGGCGTGCGCATTGCCCTGCCGTGGTCGATGCCGACGCGCTCAACATATTGGCCAACCATCGGGCATGGATGCAGCAGTTGCCCAAGGGAGTCATCCTCACGCCACATCCCAAGGAGTTTGACCGCCTGTCGGGCATTGTGAGCAACGGATGTTACGAGCGGCTCAACAAGGCACGCGAGCTGGCGCGCCAGTTGCAGGCTTACATCGTGCTCAAGGGCCACTATTCGGCGCTCTGTATGCCCGACGGCCACGTCGTCTTCAATCCTACGGGCAATGCAGGCATGGCTACCGCCGGAAGTGGCGATGTCCTCACGGGCATCATTACCGCACTGTTGGCCAGAGGATATTCACAGGAGCATGCCTGCCTGCTTGGCATGTACCTTCATGGTCTGGCCGGCGACCTTGCCGTCAAGGAACTGGGCATGGAGAGCCTCATTGCGAGCGACCTTGTCGATTGGTTGCCACGTGCTTTCCGCAGGCTCGACGATTCATCCGATAATTCTTAAAACAAGCGATTTCCCCTATAGATTATGAAAGCGTTATTAATGACACTCGCCCTGATGGGCAATATCTCATTGGCCCATGCACAGCAGACGGTGGCCGGTACCACATATTATCTGCCCAAGACCGCCCTGCGCGTGACCATGCTGATAGAGAAGACCACCTATACCCCCGGACAGTTTGCCATGTATGCCAACCGCTATATGCGCAAGCCCAATGTGGCACAGACTTCCACGGCCACTTACCGCATTGCCGACATTCGGATGGCGGCGGTGGGTGTGCCCGACTCGGCCAAGCAGCACACACTCGTCATCGACAAGAAGTATAGTGTCAACGAGGTAGACCGCGACGAAAGCGGTATCTTGTTGGCCATCAATACTACCGGCAAGCGCACGGCGCAGCCCAAGGCTTTCGTGCCCTCTGCACAGCCCGCAGCCATCAATCCCAAGGATTTTATGAACGAGGATATCCTGTCTGCCGGCAGTACGGCCAAGATGGCAGAGCTCACGGCCAAGGAAATATACGATATCCGAGAGAGCAGGGCCCAGCTCTCACGCGGGCAGGCCGATTTTATGCCCAAGGATGGCGCCCAGCTCAAGATCATGATGGAGAATCTTGACAAGCAGGAGCATGCGCTGCTGCAGGTGTTTGAGGGTGTCACCACTCGCGACACGGTCGAGACCGTCATCACCTGTGTGCCTACCGAGGAGACAGACCGCCAGTTGCTCTTCCGTTTCTCGCGCAAGCTCGGATTGGTAGACAACGACGATTTGGCAGGAACTCCCTATTATATCAGTGTGGCGATAGACCGCCATGTGACCGACGAGGCACCTGCCGCCAGCGAGAAAGAGCCTAAAGACAATTTCGGCCTCTATGTCAACGTGCCCGAAAAAATTCAGATCACTCTTTCCCATCAGGGTAAGGCCGTGAAGCGTTTTGAGACTTATGCCGGACAGTTTGGCAAGACTGAGTGCCTGAGTGGTGAACTCTTCGGCAAGAAACTCACCAGCCGCATCGTCCTCAATCCCGTATCGGGAAGCATTGAGAAGATAGAGAGTGACATGGTGAAATAACCCCCTGTATTTTTATTTGATAAAGGACTGCCAGCAAGTGGGTGGGCAGTCCTGTTTTTTTATTCCGAATGATATGATGCTGACACTCCAAGACCTTATTGCTGTGGTACGGGAGGCTTCGCGACTGATGGCCGTTGACCATTTTGACGTGTCCCAGAAGGATGGCTATGCCAATATTGTCACCTCCTCCGATCTGGCCGTGCAGGAATTTCTGTGCGACCGCTTGTCCCAACTGCTTCCGGGCAGTGGTTTCCTGTGCGAGGAAGCCGACCTGCACGATGCTTCTCATGCCTATACCTGGATCATCGACCCCATCGATGGTACGGCCAACTACAGTAGGGGCATCGACCAGTGTGCCATCTGTGTGGGGTTGCGCTATGACGGAGAGATGCAGATGGGGGTGGTTTACCTGCCCCGTACCGACGAACTCTTCTCTGCCGAGCGCGGGCGTGGCGCCTTTCTCAATGGACGCCCCATCCATGTGTCAGACCGTCCTTTTGCCGACGGCATCGTCTGCACGGCCTTTGCCGTGTACTACAAGGAGCACACCGACCTGTGCATGGATATCGTGCGCGACATCTACAGCCAGTGCAACGATTTCCGGCGTTTCGGAGCCTGTGCGCCCGAACTCTGTTATCTGGCGATGGGGCGCTGCGAACTCTATTTCGAGTATCTGCTCAGTCCGTGGGACTTTGCTGCCGCCTCGCTCATCCTGACCGAAGCCGGCGGATATATCACCGATCTCACTGGCCAGCCGCTCTCCTGTATCAGTCCGTCGGGGGCCATAGCGGCCAATTCGCCCGAGAATCTGCAGCGCTTGCAGCAGATTGTGGGCAGCAGGATGGCGTGACAGCGAAGCACCTGTCCCCAATGCTTATCGGATGCAGCCTCCGCAGTCAGCCTCGCTGATGTGCCATGTCACCCCACAAGCTTTCACATAGCCGGTCTTGCCGTCTACACTTATCTTGTACCATTTGCCGGTCTTCCCCAGACACGCATAGCTCTCCGGGATTTCATCTTCTCTGTTAGCCGGAAGTTTGGCCACGACAGGCGCATTGGCAGCCATAGATTGGTACACCGCTACGCCGTTTTTGGCTTTGGTGGCTACCGTCAGATAGCCATGCCCGTCCTGTGCCGTCCAGACCTCTGTGTGGCATCCTGTTTTAGGTACCCTTTCGGTCTCCTGGCCTATACCTATGATATAGTCACCGCCTTTCGACTGGCTGATAGGGTAGGTGCCGGGGTTCACCGTTTGGTATTCGCCCTTCACCGGCTGGTCTATAATCGCCACAAGCGCCTTCTGGGCGTTGGCGGATAGCGCTGTTGCCAGAAGCAGGGCTATCAGTGTAACATGTTTTTTCATCGTTTTCATGTATGAGTATGGTGCAAAGATAGAAAAAAGATTTGAACCAACAAATTTTTCGGGGGAAATAAGAGGACGCTAAGAGCCGGCTTTGCTGCAGAAACCGGCTCTTAGTTAAGGAAAAATGCATCGTCTAATTGGAAAGAAATGTAATGTTTTCATCTCCTCCAGTTCTTCCTTTTTGCGAATGTAAAGCTCCATCGCTTCCACATATTTGCGGTTGGTTTCCTGTAGTTGCTTGTTTACTTCTTTTTCATATTGTTTTTTGTTGTAGCGGATGCAAATCAGAATAACGAGAAAGACTGCTATCAGTCCTGCTTGCACCCATCTTAAGCGGTTTATTTCTTCTTCCTCCTCTGCTGCTAACCGTTGGCTCTCCGTATAATTATAAAATGCTTGTGGGTTGCTCGAATCTTGCATTGCAATGCGCCCGATAGCGCTATCCAGTTGGGCATCGGTCACAGAGGTGTCTGGACGGTTGTCGAGCAGGGTGGCCACGCGATTCAGCGTGCGGTTGGCTTCGTGTTGCCCGGAGCAGGCGGCGACGACGATATATATTATAATAAGGTATAGTAACTGTTTCATATTCGTGGTTATGCCGTTTTTTCATCGGGGGCTCCGTGCCGATGGCTGTTTGGCAAGTTGTCCTACAAAGGTACCTAATTTTTTTCGTTTCCCCATTGCTTTTCCCGGATTATTTGGTGGGAATCTTCCGACTTTTATATGGGTAAATCAGCCCTCACCCTACCCCTCTCCCACAGGGCGAGAGAAGTCCAGCAGCGGCAGTCCCCTCGCCCCGTGGGAGAGGGGTGGGGTGAGGGCAAAAGCACCAAGGACATGAGTTGGGGGCATCTCCAATCCATGGGCTGACCAAGCACACCAAAAAAGGCGGAACCCGCTAAAAGGTTCCGCCCAGTATCGTTAATGAGAGTAAAGTCTGCTTACTCAGCGAGCTTGTTGTCAGAGCCAAGCACGTCTACAATCTTGTGCTTGTACATCTTCTCCATTTCGTCGCGTGCAGGACCGCAGTACTTGCGGGGATCAAACTCACCCGGTTTCTCGGCAAACACCTTGCGTACGGCAGCGGTGAAGGCCAGACGAGAGTCTGAGTCGATGTTGATCTTGCAAACAGCGCTGCTGGCAGCCTTACGCAGCTGCTCCTCGGGGATACCTACTGCATCGGGGAGCTTGCCACCATACTGGTTGATCATGTCCACATACTCCTGGGGAACCGATGAAGAACCGTGGAGCACGATGGGGAATCCGGGGAGCTTCTCCATGATGGCGTCGAGTACATCGAATGCCAAGGGAGGAGGAACGAGCTTACCGGTCTTCGGGTCGCGTGTGCACTGCTCCGGTGTGAACTTGTAGGCACCGTGAGATGTACCGATAGAGATAGCCAGCGAGTCTACGCCTGTGCGGCTTACAAAGTCGATTACCTCCTCGGGCTTGGTGTAGTGCGACTCGGCAGCTACCACCTCGTCCTCAACACCTGCCAGCACGCCGAGCTCACCCTCTACGGTTACGCCATACTGGTGTGCGTACTCTACCACCTTCTTGGTGAGGGCTACATTCTCCTCGTAGGGGAGAGAGGAACCGTCGATCATGACAGAAGAGAAACCGGTGTCTACGCAGCTCTTGCAAAGCTCGAAGCTGTCGCCGTGGTCCAAGTGGAGCGCAATCTCGGGATGCTCGCAGCCGAGCTCCTGAGCGTATGCTACAGCACCCTGTGCCATGTAGCGGAGGAGAGTCTGGTTGGCATAGTTGCGTGCTCCCTTAGAAACCTGCAGGATAACCGGAGAGCGGAGCTCTGAAGAAGCCTTGATGATGGCCTGCAACTGCTCCATGTTGTTGAAGTTGAATGCCGGGATAGCATAGCCGCCGTTGATGGCACGGGCAAACATCTCTTTGGTGTTTACCAAGCCTAATTCTTTGTAGTTTACCATAATTGTTTATTGTATTAAGAAATCTTTTACCTTTCGGGTCCTTGCCCAGGGCCAAGTGGGAGAGACGCTGTGCGTGATAGGGTCTTGCATGGGCGTTTTCGGCACTTTACCCGATTGCAAAAGTACAAATTTAATTCGTCAATCCAAAGTGATAAGGCGATTTTTTTGCATCCCCAAATGGCGGCTTTCACATTATTTCAGGATAGAAAGGGTAACATGGGCGAAATGTAAAACGTAGTTTGCAAAACGGCACTTTGCGGCAGGAATCGGTAGCGTGTGCGCCGACAAAGTTAAATACTTGTTAAATAAAGAATGCCAAATAAACATAACTCTGAAAAAATTTGCATAAGATAAAAAAAATAGCGATTTTTGCGTACAAAATATGACAAAAACATTACGGAAACCATAGACGAGGCCCAAGCTACAGGCTTGGTTCATGGCTTCTAACTAAGTTACATTTAGAGAAAAAATGGAAAAGACAAATGTTAAGCCCGCTGAAGGCAAATTGGGTATTATGGTCGTAGGTTGCGGTGCTGTCGCCACCACGTTTATGACAGGTGTGTTAATGACTCGCAAAGGTCTCGCCAAGCCTATTGGCTCGATGACCCAGTACGACAAGATCCGCGTGGGCAAGGGTGCTGACAAGAAGTATCTGCACTACAAGGACATTGTACCGCTGGCCAAGCTCGAAGACATCGTTTTCGGCACATGGGATGTGTATCCGCAGAATGCCTATCAGGCAGCTATGTATGCCGAAGTGCTGAAGGAGAAAGACATCGAGCCGGTTCGTGATGAGTTGGAGAAGATTGTCCCCATGAAGGCCGCTTTTGACAAGAACTATGCCAAGCGTCTTGATGGAGACAATGTCAAGGACTGCAAGACCCGCTGGGACATGGTGGAGCAGCTGCGCGAGGATATCCGCCGCTTCAAGGCCGAAAACGATTGCGCACGCATCGTGGTCATCTGGGCTGCCTCTACAGAGATTTATGTTCCGGTAGACGAGCACATCCACTATCATCTCGCCGACCTCGAAGCTGCCATGAAGGCTGACGACCGTGCACACATTGCACCGTCTATGTGTTACGCATACGCCGCTCTTACCGAGGGCGCACCGTTTATCATGGGTGCCCCCAACACCACGGTAGACATTCCCGCCATGTGGGAGCTGGCCGAGAAGACCCGTATGCCTATTGCCGGCAAGGATTTCAAGACAGGACAGACCTTGGTAAAGAGCGGTTTCGCTCCTATCATCGGTACACGCTGCCTGGGCTTGAGCGGATGGTTCTCTACCAACATCCTGGGCAACCGCGACGGTCTGGTGCTCGACGAGCCTGCCAACTTCCATACCAAGGAGGTGAGCAAGCTCTCTACGCTTGAGACCATTCTCAAGCCCGAGGTACAGCCCGATCTCTACGGCCACGGCAATGACGAGGACACACAGTACTATCACAAGGTGCGTATCAACTATTATCCTCCCCGCAACGACAACAAGGAGGGCTGGGACAATATCGACATCTTCGGTTGGATGGGCTATCCCATGCAGATCAAGATCAACTTCCTCTGCCGCGACTCCATCCTTGCTGCCCCGCTGCTGCTCGACCTTACCCTGCTCAGCGACTTGGCTGCACGTGCAGGCCGTTTCGGCACACAGCGCTTCCTGAGCTTCTTCCTCAAGGCACCTATGCACGACTATACGCAGGGCGAGGAGGCTGTCAACAACCTGTACCAGCAGTACACCATGCTCAAGAACGAGATTCGTGAGATCGGCGGTTATGATCCTGATGAGGAGATTGACTAATCCTGTAAATTCTAAAAATATCAATCTTACCAACAGAAAGGGTTCCACCATTGCGGCGGAACCCTTTTTTTTTGATGGTTGTATCTGTTGCTCATTGATTATCGAAGTCCTACTCTTGAATCCCAAACATATATAACCACTTATATATCAGTAGAAAAAAAGACCATATAGATTCTGTGTAAACACAAATGAGGAATGTTTTTTCATTTGGCAAATGCAATTTGTTCTTTGTTCATGCTGTGTTTTTGGATAAAAATACTATAGTTGCAGTGTAAAATATGATACAGGTATCAGAAAAAGTACTCTAAATATAAAAATTCTTTGCAGTGATTTTGTTTTCTCAGCCATGAGGCTATAACAAAATCTGTAGCTAACGGTGGCCTTTACGCGGCTAAAGGTGGCCTTTAGGTCACCTAAACGCGGCATTTACGTTTCCTATAGGTGGCCTATGGCTGGACGGCATGCGGTTTGCGTGCCCGCAGGGCATAGAGCAGTACCACGATATACCCTGCCAAGGGAATGACAAAAGGCAGCACCACGCCCACCGAGTCGGCCAGAATACCCATCAGGAGGAATCCGCAGCCGCCGATGGGCGTCATCATCAGCAGCGAGGCAGCACTCTTGGTGAGGCTTCCCAGATCGCGTAGCGCCAAGGAGAAGATGGTGGGAAACATGATGGCTTCGAACAGGTAGATGGCCACCAGCGCCAGCATGGAGACGATACCCACATCGCACAGCACGAGGGCGGTACTGGTCACTGTCCCCACCGCACAGGCGGTGAGCATGGTCACCGGACGGATACGGCGCATCAGCCAGCTGCCCACAAAGCGGCCTACCATGAAGAAGGCCAGTGCGCAGGTGAGCACCACCGACGCCGTGCGGTCGGTCATCCAGCCTTGGCCCGTGACAAAGTTGATGAAATAGCTGTTGATTGATATCTCGGCCACCTCGTAGCACAGCAGCGCCAGCAGGCCAAAGCGAAACATGGGGCGGCGAAGCAGCAGTTCGGCCACGCGCGAGCCGCGGAGCCCGTCGGCCTTGTCGTCCTCATGCCCGATTTCGGGCAGCGACACTCGGCCGAAGACCACAGCGATGCCCAATACCACGATGCCCAACACCGTGTAGGGGACCGCCACGCTGCCGCCCAGTGTGGAGGAGCTGAAGAAAAACTGCCCCACCACCAGCGTGGCAAACAGACCGCCCAGACCGTTGAACGATTGTGAGAAGTTGAGGCGGCTGGTGGCCGTCTCGGGCGCACCCAGTTCGGTGACATAGGGGTTGGCGGCGGTCTCTAAGCATACCAGTCCGCAGCCTATGATGAAGAGGGCGAGCAGGAAGGCTGGGAAGGCCTCTATGTAGGCTCCGGGGATGAAGAGCAGCGAGCCCAGGCCGAAGAGCGTCAGGCCGAAGATCACGCCCCGTCGGTAGCCGTGACGGTTGATGAGGATGCCCGCCGGGATGGCCATGAGAAAATAGCCCAGATAGGTGGTGACCTGTATCAGCGCCGAGTGGGTGATGGTGATGTCCATCTCGTTTTGCAGGTGCTTGTTGAGCACGTCGAGGATGGCGCGGGCAAAGCCCCATAGGAAGAAAAGGGTGGTGATGAGTGCAAAAGGCACTACATAGCGTTTGTCGGTCAGTCTCCGTGAGTCGGTTTGCATATCGTTCGTTTTTTCTATAAAAAGCAAGGGGACATACCTATGATGCCCCCCCGCTATCGTTACCAATTAGGTTGTTGTGTAGGTTTATTTCTTTTTCTCTGCTGGGTCTATCACTTTCCAGATGCCGGCAGCCAAGGCACCGCCAGCCAACGGGCCTACGATGAAGATCCACAGGTTGGTGAGCGCTGTGCCACCCTGATACAGGGCCGGTCCGATAGAGCGTGCGGGATTGACAGAGGTGCCTGTATAGCGGATGCACACCAGATGGACGAGTACCAGTGCCAAGCCGATGGCCAGGCCGGCAAAGTTGTTGGTGGCTCCGTTGGTCTTGGCAGTGGCACCGAGCACCACGAGTACGAATACACAGGTGAATACCAGCTCAGCCACCAGGCCGCCAAGCACAGAGATGGTCTGCACCTCGTTGATGGCCTGCAGGTCGTTGGCCCCCGTGCCGATCAGGCCGGCCGAAGAGGTGACGATGTAGAGGATGGTGGCACCCAGGATGCCGCCGATCACCTGATAGAGCATGTACATGCCACAGTCCTTGCGGCTCATGCGTCCGCTGAGATATACGCCGAGCGTGATAGCGGGATTAATGTGGCAGCCAGAGATTCCGCCGATGGCGTAGGCCATTGCCACGACTGACAGTCCGAAGGCCATGGCTGTGCCTACTACAGTCTCGGCATCGGTGACGTTACATCCTAAGGAAACGGCTGCGCCGCATCCCATCAATACGAGCACCATCGTGCCTACCATTTCTGCTAAATACTTTTTCATGTCGGTTGTTGTTAATGGTTTATAATCTTTTATTGTGCCGGAAGCATCCGGCTTCGTGCTTATAACGGCAGCTTGCGGGTTTTTATTGTGAGAATATACATATTTATTCATCTTTGCTGGCGAATTGGTTTTGTGCGCCAACCGCCGCGGCGGGCGTGAGAAATTAATTTCCCGATTTTGTTTGGCAATGTAAAGAATTTTGCTTACCTTTATCCCCACGTGTCCGGACTGGCCCTGTGGCGGATTCGGGCGCATGGAAAAGCAATCACAAACAGACAATACATGGCAACAGTAGACGACAAGAAGATTATCTTCTCTATGGTGGGAGTATCCAAGATTATCCCACAAAACCAGAAGCAGATACTGAAGAACATTTATCTCTCGTTCTTCTATGGTGCAAAAATCGGAATCATCGGTCTCAACGGCGCGGGTAAGTCGACGTTGATGAAGATCATCGCCGGCATAGAGCAGCCCACGCAGGGCGAAGTGGTGTGGAGCCCCGGCTATTCGGTGGGTTACCTGCCTCAGGACCCGCCCCTCGATGAGACCAAGACCGTGAAGGAGAATGTGCAGGAGGGTGTGCAGCAGGTGTACGACGCGCTCAAGGAGTATGAGGACATCAACCTCAAGTTTGGATTGGAAGAATACTACAGCGATCCCGACAAGATGGACAAGCTCATGCAGCGGCAGGCAGAGGTGCAGGACATCATCGATGCCACCGATGCGTGGAATATGGACTCCAAACTGGACCGCGCGATGGCAGCCCTCCGTTGTCCGCCGGGCGATTGGCCCGTTACCAACCTCTCGGGTGGCGAGCGCCGTCGTGTGGCACTCTGCCGCCTGCTTCTGCAGAAGCCCGACGTGCTGCTGCTCGACGAGCCCACCAACCATCTTGATGCAGAGAGCATCGACTGGCTCGAACAGCATCTGCAGCAGTATGAGGGCACGGTGATAGCTGTTACCCACGACCGCTATTTCCTCGACGATGTGAGCGAGTGGATTCTCGAACTCGACCGCGGGGAGGGCATCCCATGGAAGGGCAACTACTCTTCGTGGCTGGATCAGAAGACCAAGCGCATGGCACAGGAAGAGCGCACGGCCTCGAAACGGCAGAAGACGCTGGAGCGAGAACTCGAATGGGTACGTATGGCTCCCAAGGCGCGGCAGGCCAAGGGCAAGGCACGTCTTAACTCTTACGAGCAGATGCTGAACCAGGAGCAGAAGGAGCGTGAGGAGAAACTCGAGATATTCATTCCTAACGGACCGCGACTCGGCAACAAGGTCATCGAGGCCCAGCACGTCGCCAAGGCTTTTGGCGACAAGGTCCTGTTCCGCGATTTGAACTTCATGCTGCCGCCCAACGGCATTGTGGGTGTCATAGGTCCCAACGGTGCGGGCAAGACCACGCTCTTCCGTCTCATCATGGGACTGGAGCAGGCCGACGCAGGTACCTTTGAGGTGGGTGAGACCGTCAAACTGGCCTACGTTGACCAGCAACACAAGGATATCGACCCCAACAAGACGGTGTACGAGGTCATATCGCAGGGCAATGAGAGCATACGCATGGGCGGACGCGATGTCAACGCACGCGCTTACATCTCCCGCTTCAATTTCTCCGGCACCGACCAGAGCAAGCCTTGTAGCGTGCTCTCCGGTGGCGAGCGAAACCGACTGCAACTGGCGTTGGCCCTGAAGCAGGAGGGTAACGTGCTGCTGCTCGACGAGCCTACCAACGATATCGATGTCAACACCCTGCGTGCATTGGAGGAAGGTCTCGAAGCCTTCGCCGGTTGTGCTGTGGTCATCAGTCACGATCGCTGGTTCCTCGACCGTATCTGTACGCACATTCTGGCTTTCGAGGGCAACGGAGAGGTGGTTTACTTCGAGGGCAGCTATTCGGAATATGAAATCAACAAGGCCCGCCGTCTGGGCAATGAGGAGATCAAGAAGGGCCGTTACCGCAAACTGATGGAGGATTAGGCATACCTCGTTTACACAAGGCCGTCAGGCAAGAGAAGAGGCAAAGAGACGAGCAGGGGCTATGGGCTGCTGCCGTACTCTTTGCCTCTTTTTGGTTGATGATAGATGGGTAAGAGTGTTAAATAAGTGTTAAACAGAGGGCGTTTCCTTGACTCGTCCCTAAGGGTAGTGACTATCTTTGCAGAAGATAGGCTGCACCTTAGCAATCAGAGCAAGCTCTATTGCGTTCGGTTTGCACTATCTTTGCGTCGGATATCGATAACCAACAACAGTCGCGCGACAATGAGAAATGAAGTAAAGTTAAAAATCGGGGCATTCTCCAAGATGATGCAGGTGACGGTAAAGACCCTCCGCCATTACGAGCAGATGGGTCTGCTCGTGCCGGCCGAGGTAGACGAGTGGACAGGGTACCGCTATTATCGGATCGAACAGATGCAGCGGCTCAACACCATCCGCTACCTGAAGGAAATGGGATTTACGCTCGACGAGATCAGGAGTCTCTTCGCCGGTGGCTATTACACGCCCAGTGTGAGCCAGTTGACAGCGAAGATTCAGGAGTGTGAACGCCAGTTGCAGCTACTTGTGGCCCGCCGCCGTCAGCTCATCGACATGGTGAACGCCCGCCAAAACATCAAAGCAATGAAGAAGATTTCTATCCAATCACTTCCGGCCATTATCGTGGCCTCACACCGCCGTGTCATCCCTACCTACAGCGATTTGGGACCCCTCTGTGTCCATGTCATCGGACCAGAGATGCAGCGGCTCGGGTGCAAGTGTCCTCCTCCCGGCTATTGTTTCACCATTGAGCACGGCAAGGAATACACGCCCACCGATATCGACATCGAGTACTGCGAGCAGGTGGAGGAGATGGGCACAGACTCGGCCCTTATCCAGTTCAAACAGCTCCCCGAGGTGCCCACAGCACTCTGTATGAAGCATTACGGGCCGTATGAGCGATTCTATGACTCGTTCGTAGAGGTGTTCAGCTACATCGATGAACACAACTACCGCATCACCGGCCATCCCCGCACGGTGTATGTGGACGGCGCATGGAACCAGGAAGACCCCGAGAAGTGGCTCTCCATCATCCAAGTGCCGGTCGCCACCATGGAAGACGAGTAGGCGTGTGATGATTAGCGCTCGTCTCGGCAAGTGATATTGCCCTGTTGGACTACATTGCTAATAACAAAGCCTCTGCCGCACAGATGTGTGACAGAGGCTTCTTGCATATAGGGTTATGCGATTCTTATCAGATGATGCTGGTCTTGCGTGTCCACTCCACGATTTCGGGAATGTAACCGAATGCGAGGCCGGTCACAGTGTCGGCGCAACCGTAATATACGGCTATCCGACCTGTCTCAGGGTCGTGTACCTCGGCACAGGGGAAACATACGTTGGGCACATCGCCTGTGAGCTCGTACTGCTCACGTGGTGCGATGAGGTAGGGGCCGCTGCGGTAGATGGCTTTCCACGGCTGTTCGAGGTCGAGCAGCGCAGAACCGAAGCTGTAGACGTAGCCGTTGCAGGAGCGGAGCACACCATGATAGAAGAGCAACCATCCCTCGCTGGTCTCGATGGGGATGGGGCCTGCACCTATCTTCATGCACTGCCATGCGCTCACCTCAAAGGGAGCCGGAGACATGACGTGACGGTGCTTTCCCCAGAAGCACATGTCGGGAGACTCGCTGTAGAAAATGTCGCCAAACGGCGTGTGGCCAGTGTCAGACGGACGGGAGAGCATGGCAAAGTTGCCATTGATCTTTTTGGGGAAGAGCACGCCGTTGCGGTTGTAGGGCAGGAAGGCGTTTTCCAACTGGTGGAAGGTCTTGAAGTCTTGTGTCCATGCCACACCGATGGTGGGGCCGTGGTAACCGTTGCACCAGGTTACATAGTAGCGGTCTTCGATGAAGCACACGCGGGGGTCGTAGCCGTACACCCACTCGCCGATCTCGGCATTGTCGCACTCGAAGCGCAATGGTTCTTCGTTGATGTCCCACTTCACGCCGTCTTTGGAGAAACCCACATGGAGCACCATACGGCGGTTGGTGTCGTCGCAGCGGAATACGCCGGCATAGCCGTCGCCGAAGGGAACAACGGCGCTGTTGAAGATACTGTTGCTCGTAGGGAGCAAGTCGCGGGGGATGATAGGATTGCGCTCTGAGCGCCACATCACATTCTTGCAGTCTTGTGGACGATCTTCCCAAGGCATGTTGGGAAGAGGTTGTCCCTGAATAATCAATTTACCCATTGTTATCTTGTTATTTATAGATTGTATTTGTTATTTCTTGTCAGGATATGTAAACGGCACAAACCATGTAATGAGCAGGGCTGGAATGGTGCAGAAGAGCACGAAGATGAAGAAGTTGCGGTAGCCCAGTGCGTCGCTCACCACACCACTCATCATGCCGGGCAGCATCACGCCAAGGTTCATGATACCCGAGGCAAAGGCGTAGTGCGACATCTGGTGCTCGCCCGGTGCTATCTGCTGCATCATAAACAGGGTGAGACCCACAAAGCCGAAGCCGTAGCCGAAATACTCGAGCACGATACCGCCGCCAATGAGCCAAAGGCTCTCGGGCTGGTAGATGGCAAGGAAGGTATAGGCCACAAACGGTAGGTTGAAGACGATGGCCAGCGAGAAGAGGCTCTTCTGCAGTCCCCGATGGGCGATATAGTAGCCGGCGAGGATGGAGCCGATGACAAAGGCGGCAGCACCGAAAGTGCCATAGCAGAGGCCAATCTCCTGCTCGCTCAGCCCCAGTCCTTGTTCTGCGCGTGGCGCTTTCAGGAACAGCGGCACAATCTTCATCACAAAACCTTCGGCAAAGCGGTAAAGGATGATAAAACAGAGGTAGTACCAGATGTGGCGTTTCTGGAAAAACTTCACAAACACGGCCCACAGTTCGGCCAGCGACTCAGAGAGCGTCTTGCCCTCTGCTGCGGTCTTGCCGTCGGTGGGAAGTATGAAGAAGTGGTACACACCTACCACCACCATGATGGCGGCGATGATGAGCATGATGACCATCCACGCCTTGGTCACGCCGAAAGCATCGATAAAGGTGCCGGCCAGATAGACCAGTCCGCCCGTGGCGGCAATCTTGGCGATATTGTAGAAGGCTCCTTGCCAGCCTATCCACTTGGCCTGTTCCTCATTGCTGAGCACACTCATATAAGTACCGTCGGCTGCAATGTCGTGGGTGGCACCGCTCAGTGCGATGACCGCCAGCATGGCGATGGTGACGGCGAAGAAGTTAGGCAGGTTGAGCGCGGCAGCCACGAGTGCAAACATGACACCCGACAGGAGCTGCGTGAGCACCACGAAAAACTTCTTGGTCTTATACATCTCCAAGAATGGGCTCCACAGCGGTTTGAGCGTCCACGGCAACATGATGAGCGAGGTCCAGAATGCAATCTGTGCATCTGATACGCCCATGCCTTTGTACATCAGTGTGCAGACCATGTTGAGTACCACAAAGGGCATGCCCATTGCGAAATAGAGCGTGGGCACCCACGCTACGGGGCTCACCGCCTTTTTAGTCTCGTTGTTCATTTGCGTTAGTTGGTTATTGCTTGTTGTTACTTATTTCTGACAGCTGTTGAGCAGGTCCACTTTGCCGTCGTTCACCAGTTTGAGGATGAGTTCGCCGAAGAGGGTGTTTTGCCAGGCAAACCAAGGGCGCGAATAGTGGAAAGCGTCCTTCACGTCGAACGACTCGTGGATCACGCCCGTGTTGGCATCGGTGTCCATGAGCATCTGCACACACTCCTTAATCTCCTTGTCGTCGCGGCTGGTAAAGGCACGCATGATGATGCTCATGGGCCAGGCCATATCGTAGCCCACGTGTGGGCCGCCGATACCTTCGCCGGCCTTACCCCGGAAGAAGTAGGGATTGTCCTCGCTCCATACAAAGCGGCGCGTGTTCTGGTAGATGGGGTCGTCGATGTCTACATCGCCCAGATAGGGCATGGCCAACAGGCTGGGCACATTGGCATCGTCCATGAGCAGCTGGTTGCCGAAGCCGTCTACCTCAAAGGCATAGATTTTGCCGTACTTGGGATGGTCGTGTACGGCGTATTTCTGCAGGGCTTCCTTCACCTCGTTGGCCAAATCGGTGCACTGCTTGGCCAAGTCTGCACGCTGGTTGACGGTGGTCAGTATCTCGGCAGCCTTGTTGAGTGTGGTCACGGCCATGAAGTTGGACGGGATGAGGAAGAGGAAAGTAGTGGCATCGTCGGATGGACGGAAGACAGAGGCTATCAGTCCCACGGGTTTGACCGGAGCTCCCCAGCCGGCATTGCAGACAGTGTCGAGTTGGCGGTCGGTGACGCGCAAAAACTTGTACGGACCGGGGCCGTCTTTGCGCTGCTGCTCGCGGAAGGTCTGTAGGATGTTGGTGATCACGTCTATCCACAACTGGTCGAAGATGCTTGCGTCGCCTGTCACTTTCCAGTATTCGTAGGCCAGTCGCAACGGGTAGCACAGGCTGTCGATCTCGTACTTGCGTTCGTGCAGTTCCGGTTTCATGCCGCAGTCATCCTTCATCCATTCGCTGTTGGGGTTGGGATAGCGGTTGAAAGCATTGGCGTAGGGGTCGAACTGGATGTTCTTAAACTGGCGCAGGATGACACCTTTCACCATCTTCTTCACATCCTTGTCCTCATTGGCAAACTGGATGTACGGCCATACCTGTGCGCCGGAGTCGCGTCCCCACATGGCGTGGATGTCGCCCGTGTAGACAAAGGTGTCGGGGGTGCCGTCGGCGCCCTCTTCGTAGTGCACGGTGGTATCGAGGGTGTTGGGGAAACAGTTTTCAAACATCCATGCCAGATACGGACTGTCTTTAAGCAGTTTCTTGATTTCCTTGATCTTTTTCTCTATGGCCTTGGAGCGGAACAGCCGCTCTTCCACCTGGGGCCGTTTCGATACATAGAGGGTGTTTACAGCAATCGCTTCAATGTACTCTTGTCCAAATTCCTTTTGGACGGCCGGAGTCTGGGCCGACGCTCCCGTAGTAGAGAGCGCCAGCCAGCCGGCTATAGTTATCGTCTTTAGGTTCATGTATTTTATAGGGTTTATGGTAGATGGCTTTTAGGGACGGTCAGCCTCCTGTGTGCCAAACTTAGAGGGCTTGTCACCCATTGTGAAGACCAGTTTGCCGCCCTTCTGGATATCCTTGAAGTCGATATACGACTTGGTGTACTCTTTGCCGTCGAGAGTTACGCTCTGGATGTACTTGTTGGTCTTGCTGTTGTTGGCAGCCTCGATGACGAAGGTTTTGCCGCCGCCCACATTGAGTGTGGCTTTGTCGAAGATGGGGGATCCAAAGACAAACTTGCCGCCCTCGGGCTCTACCTGATAGAGTCCCAGGCTGGAGAGGATGTACCATGCCGACATCTGACCTACGTCTTCGTTGCCGCTGAGGCCGTCGAAATCGTCCTTGTACATGGTGCTGAGCGTCTGGCGGAGCAGGTCGGCAGCCTTCCAGGGCTGTCCTACGTAGTTATACATATATATTATATGGTGGCTGGGCTCGTTTCCATGTGCATACTGGCCGATGAGGCCAGAGATGTCGGGAGAAGCCTCGGCACCCATGTCGCCGCTGACGATGAAGAGGGAGTCGAGTTTGGCCACGAAGCGCTCCTCGCTGCCGAAACAGCTGACCAGGCCGTGCACATCGTGTGGTACAAGCCATGCGTACTGCCATGCGTTGCCCTCGGTATAGTCGTCTTGACGGTGGATGGCGTTAAACGGGTCGAAAGGCACGCGGAATTCACCCTTGGCGTTGACACCGCGCATAAATCCGGTGGCCTTGTCGAAGTGCTTGCGGTAGAGCTGGCTGCGCTCGCTGAAATATTTGTAGTCGTCCTCGTGGCCGAGTTCCTTGGCCACCTTGGCGATACCGGCATCGGCCAGTGCATATTCCAGCCCCTTGGCCACGGTCTCGAATGTGGGATCGAGGTCGCAGGGCAGATAACCATACTTCTTGAGCAGGTCTATGCCGCGCTCGTCGCGCATGGCCGAAGCCTTCAGGGCCTCATAAGCCTCCTCCTTGTTCTCCACAAAACCTTTGAGCACCAAGTCGGCCAATACGACTACGCCCGGGTTGCCCACCATACAGTCGGTCTCGTTGCCTACCAGATGCCATACGGGCAGTTTGCCCTGCTGCTTGTAGATGTTGACAAACGTCTTGGCCATGTCGGCCATCTTCTCGGGATGGATGATGGTCATCAGCGGCATGGCTGCGCGGTAGGTATCCCAGAGCGAGAGGGTGGTATAGTTGGTAAAGTCGCCCTTGTGCACCTCGCCGTCGGCACCGCGGTATTCGCCGTTGACATCGGAGAAGGTAGAGGGCGCGGTCATGGAGTGGTACATGGCCGTATAGAAGATGCGGCGCTCGGTGGAGTCGGTGGTCTCGATGCGAATCTTGCCCAACTCGTCGTTCCAAGCCTGCTTGGCTGCTGCCACGGTACCGTCAAAGTCCCATGCGGGAATCTCTGCCTTCAGGTTTTCCTTGGCGTTCTCCACGCTCACGGCAGAGAGGCCCACCTTTACCAGCACGGGCTCGCTGGCCTCGGCCACCTGCCATACGCTGATGCTGTCGTCGCCACCCACCTGCTTCACAGGCTTCGAGAATTCGGCGGCGAAGTATATCTGTTGGCTCTTGGCCCATCCTTCCGAGAGGCGGCAGCCGGTCACGAGCGTCTCACTCTCCTGCTTGAAGCTGCAGTCCTTCACATGATCCCAGCCGATGCCCTGCTTCAGGTCGAGCTTAAAGAGCGCTTCCTTGCTGTCGGCGAAGGTATAGCGGTGGAATCCGGCGCGCTTGGTGGCCGTGAGCTCCACCTTGACATTGGGGTCTTTCAGATTGAGGGCATAGTAGCCCGGGGTGACTGTCTCGTCGCTGTGCGAGAACATCACCGAGTCCTGGTCTGCTGCTGCTACCGGGAGCAGGGTGACATCACCCAGGTCGCCGATACCCGTACCGCTGAGGTGGGTATGGCCGAAGCCAATGAGCACAGAATCGCTGTAGTGGTAACCGGAGCACCAGTCCCATCCGCGGGTAGGTTCTGTGGGACCCAACTGTACGAAGCCGAATGGTACGTTGGCTCCGAGGAATACATGGCCGTGGCCGCCAGTGCCGATGTAGGGGTTAACATACTGTGTCAAGTCTTGCGAGTCTGAGGTAGATTGCCCGCACGCTGCTAAGCATAATACTGCCGTTGCACAAATAAACGCTTTTTTTAATAGTTTCATCGTTAATAGCTAATAGTTTTTACAAAGGTAACAATTATCGGGCTGATTACCACCCCTTGGGACATGAAAAATATCTTAAAAAATGTACTTGCCGCCGCTTCTTTGGGGGAAGGTAACAGCAGGTGTTTGCTTGGTTTTGCATAGATATGCAGGTTGGTGGTGCCGATTCTTGCATATCTATGCGATTTTCGCGGTGGAAGAAAGGGGTGAAAGGTGCAAGATAGGGGCTAAAAACAGGCAATTTCCCTCTTTTTAAGTCCCGTTTTCCCTGAAATAGGGTGCAAGAAACGGGTATCGGAAGCTGTTTTTCGGTAGATTTTACTTTTTACGCCCTTTTTTCCAGCAATTTTGCATCCCTCTAAAAAGGCCTTTTGGGGACCTAAAGGTGGCCTTTAGCCAGCTCATTGCCGTGTTTGCGTCTGTAAAGGTGGTTTTTGGCCCCTCGGTAGCGGCGATTTTTGCAGCGCTCCGCCCATGTTGTTTCTTTGGTTGCCCTCTGTACGGTCTTTTGTTTTGTATATTTATGCATAAACAACATTTAACAATCGGGTACTGATCGCCGATTGTAATTTTAACG
>SFKY01000094.1 GCA_004554665.1 Bacteroidales bacterium | reverse complement strand
AGGTAAGCGCGTACTCGTCACCGGTCACACCGGTTTTAAAGGTTCTTGGCTCAGCATCTGGCTGCACGAGATGGGAGCACGCGTCATCGGACTCTCATTAGACCCCTTTTCGGCCAAAGACAACTACGTATTGAGCGGCATCGGAGAGCGAATCGAAGCCGACTTGCGAGGCGACATCTGTAATACCGCATGCGTGGAATCAGTATTCCGGAAATGGAAGCCTGAAATAGTCTTCCACCTGGCGGCGCAGCCTTTGGTCAGACTGAGTTATGCCCAACCGGCCGAAACATTCCAAACCAACGTAATGGGAACCATTCACGTGATGGAAGCCATGCGCCATCAGGCCGAAACGCGCGTTGGCGTAATGATAACCACCGATAAATGCTACGAAAACAAGGAACAATGCTGGGGATATCGCGAAAATGAGCCGATGGGAGGATATGACCCCTACTCGGCCAGCAAAGGTGCAGCCGAAATAGCCATCAGTTCGTGGCGCAGAAGCTTCTTTAACCCCGAACAATATGCCGAGCACGGCAAGTCGATAGCCAGTGTGCGCGCCGGAAACGTCATCGGAGGCGGCGACTGGTCGACTGACCGCATCATCCCCGACTGCATCCGCGCCATTGAGGCCAACCAACCCATCAACATCCGTTCGCCCCACGCCATCCGACCCTGGCAACACGTGTTGGAACCCTTGGGCGCCTACCTGCTGCTGGGCAAACGCATGTGGGAAGAGCCCACCCGCTACTGCGAAGCCTGGAACTTCGGGCCGAAGTCAGAAAGCGTGGCCGACGTATGGACGGTGGCCACCTTGCTCACCGAGAGTTACGGCCGGGGAGTACTTCATGACGCCTCACAACCCCATGCCCTTCACGAAGCCAACCTCCTGCTGCTCGACATCAGCAAAGCCCGCTTCAGATTAGGTTGGGAGCCGCGCCGAACATTGAAACAATGCCTACAGATGACGGCCGAATGGTATCAGCAATACCAACAGACCGACGTTTACCAACTATGCGTCAAACAAATCAAGGACTATCTCGCATGAAGATTTTCCTCACTGGGGCTACAGGATTCTTGGGCTACCACATCGCCCTTCAATGTTTGAGCGAAGGGCATCAACTGCTCTGCCTGCATCGCCCCTCCAGCATCCACCCTTTCACTCCCACCGACGACCAAGCCATCACTTGGGTCACCGAAGACGAAGCCGGCCGACTGCTGCCCGACTTCAGGCCCGACGTACTGATACACGCCGCCTGGGGAGGTGTGTCGGCACAAGGACGCAACGACGCCGCCGTTCAGCAGACCAACATTGCCTTCACTCAACGCATCCTGGAGAGCTATGCCTTCCCTCAGATCATCATGTTGGGCAGTCAGGACGAGTACGGCTACATCGACCAAATGGTTGACGAGAACCATCCCCTGCGCCCCCTCTCCGAATATGCCAAGGCCAAGATTGCCTGCTGCCGTCTGCTGGAGGAGCGCGCCCGCTTGACCAACGCCTGCTGGCAATGGGTGAGAATATTCAGCATCTATGGCGAACAGCAAGCCGACAACTGGCTGATACCTTCGGTCATCTTGAAATGCCTGAGAGGGGAAGCCGAAATGGCTACCACGCCCGGAGAGCAGCAATACTCTTACCTCTACAGCCACGACTTCGCCCGTGCCATCACGAGCATGGTAGGGAAAACCGGGGAATGCGGCATTTTCAACCTCTCGTCGGCCCATCCCATCACCCTGATCCAACTGTTCCGGCTCATCAAAGAGCTGACCCAGTCGAGCATTACCTTTTTGCCCACACTGCCCTATCGCGAAAATCAGTCGATGGTCATCCTGGGCAACTCCGACAAGTTTGTCAACACCTTCGGAGTCTTTGAAAAAACATCCCTTACCGACGGTTTGAAGCGGGTGATCCTTCACTTACAGGCACAGACTTCGCCGCTCACACAATTATAATCCTTATGGACAGTATCACATTTGCTAAAAAGATCAGAGAAATATCGGTCAAGATGGTGCACAAAGCCAACGCATCCCACATTGGCGGCGCCCTCTCCATGGCCGACATACTGGCAGTATTGTACAACGACATACTGCGCTATCAACCCCAAGACCCCAACTGGAAAGAGCGCGACCGACTGTTGCTCTCAAAGGGTCACGCCTGCGTTTCGCTCTATGCCGCCCTGGCCCTGAAAGGTTTCTTCCCCGAAGAACACCTCACCACTTACGGTCAGAACGGCACCGACCTGCTCTGCCATATCTCTCACCACGTACCGGGCGTGGAGGTATCGGCCGGCAGCCTCGGCCACGGTCTTCCCTTCGGAGTGGGCATGGCGCTGGCTGCGCAGCGCAGGCATGAGGCGTATGACACTTACGTCATCGTGGGCGATGGCGAGATGGACGAGGGGTCGAACTGGGAAGCCCTGATGTTTGCCGGTCACCATCACCTCAGCAACCTTTGCACGGTGATTGACTATAATAAAATACAAAGCCTCGGATCGATTGACGAGGTGATGACGCTTGAACCCCTGGCCGACAAGCTCCGTGCGTTCAATTGCCGCGTGATACGCGTTGACGGTCACGACCACCGGGCTTTGCTCGACGCATTCCGCGAGTTCCGGGCTGAAGAAAGCCGGCCTACCGTCATCATTGCCGACACGGTGAAGGGCAAAGGCGTGTCGTATATGGAAAATAACCTGGCCTGGCATTACAAATCGCCCAATGACGAACAACTTAAAACTGCTTTGGAGGAGATAGAACAATGAGAACAGCATTTATTCAGCAGCTCACGGAAGAGGCTGCGCTGCATGACGATATATTTTTGATTGTGGGTGACCTCGGTTACAACGTGGTCGAAACGTTCCGCGACCGGTTCCCCGACCGCTTTCTCAACGCCGGCATTGCCGAGCAACAGATGACGGGTATGGCAGCCGGCCTGGCGCGCGAGGGTTACAATGTCTACATCTACTCCATTGCCAACTTCCCCACCCTGCGTTGCCTGGAGCAAATCCGTAACGACATTACTTATTATCAGGGCAGCGTCAAGATTGTAGCCGTAGGCGCCGGTTATGCTTACGGCAGTCTGGGCATGTCTCACCATGCCACCGAAGAGATCGGCATCATGCGCACGCTGCCCAACCTCACGGTGCTTTCGCCCTCCGACCCCAGCGAGGCGCGCAGTGTGGCCACCTTCTCGGCCAATACCCCTGGCAGCATGTACATCCGCCTGGGCAAAGCCGGCGAAAAGCAGGTGTTCCCTGCCGATGCCGCCCCGTTGCAACCGCAACGGCTCCATTGCCTGCGCGAAAGCAGCTCGCCCAACCTGCTGATTGCCTCCGGCTCCATCTTGTTTGATGCCGTCAATCAGGTTGAGGAGTTGGGCGTTGACACGGCCATCTACAGCGCCCCCTTTATCAAGCCCCTCGACGACGAGTCACTGGCCCTGCTGGCCGAGCAGCATCCTAATATCATTGTGATGGAAGAGCATCAGCAGAGCTGCGGACTGGGTTCGGCCCTGATTGAGAAGTGGAGCGACCTTTATGCCCGGGGCAGGCTGAAGCAGTTCCCCCGCGTTCACCGCATTGCGACGGCCGATTGCTACACCTCGGTAGCAGGCAGCCAGGCCTACCTGCGCCGGGTGAACCGCCTGTATCTGACTTCCGAACTGTTTGAAGCCTAAGTTGCCCATGGCCCTTCTTCGTCGATTAGGTCAGAAAATCGGTATTGACAAGTCGATAGCCTATGCTTCGACCACTCGTGTCATTCAAGCCGCGGGCGGCATTATCACCGCCCTTTTCATTGCCCGCTTCCTGACCGGGGTGGAACAGGGTTTTTACTATACGTTTAGTTCTATTCTCGCCATTCAAACCTTTTTCGAGTTGGGTATGAATGGCATCATTACGCAATATGTAGCCCACGAGGTGTCGCACCTGCAATGGGAGGGACACCACCTGCAGGGTGAGCGCATGTATCGCTCGCGTCTGTCGTCGCTGCTTCACTTCTGCTTCCGCTGGTATGGGGCGTTTGCTTCCGTCTTGTTCGTAGTGCTGATGGTAGTGGGCTTCGTGTTCTTCCAGCGTTACGACCGCACGGGCGGCACGGTGGCTTGGCGCCTTCCCTGGACCATCTTGTCGGTCACTACGAGCATCAACCTGATGTTGGCACCCATGTTTGCCTTTCTCGAAGGGCTGGGCAAGGTGAAGGAAGTGGCCAAATACCGGTTCTACCAGATTAGTCTGGGCCTGCTGATTGTGTGGATGAGCCTGGGATGCGGTGCCAAACTGATGACGGCGGCCATCAACAGCCTGACATGGGTGGTGGTGGGCGTGCTTGCCTTTACGGTATCGTCGTTCGGCCGCATTCTGCATAAGGTATTTCGCGAGAAGGTGGTTGAAAAAGTCTCTTACATCAAGGAGATTTTTCCTTTTCAATGGAAGATAGCCCTGAGTTGGATCAGCGGTTACTTCATCTTCCAACTGTTCAACCCGGTGTTGTTTGCCACCGACGGTGCCGTTGTAGCCGGTCAGATGGGTATGACGCTCGCTGCCCTCACGGGCATCCAGGCCCTTTCGTACAGCTGGACTTCGACCAAGGTGCCCACCTATTCGGGCATGATAGCCATGAAGCGCTACTCGGAGCTTGACCAACTCTTCGGGCGCACGCTGCGGCAGTCCGTTTTCATCAATGCCTGCTGCCTGGCGCTGTTCTTTGCAGTGGTCTTCTCCATCCGCCAGTTCCACATCACGGTCTTCGACCTTTACTTGGGCGACCGTTTCCTGCCGGCCCTGCCGCTGCTCCTGATGATGATTCCCGAGTTTATCAATCAGTATATATCAGCCTGGGGTACTTACCTGCGCTGCCACAAGCAAGAACCTTACCTCATCAACTCCGTGGTGACGGGCATTCTGTGCTGCCTCTCGACGGTGGGTCTGGGTCACTTGTTCGGCGTGATGGGCATCACCACCGGTTATTGCCTCATCACCGTGGCCATTACCCCGTGGGCATACCATATTTACACTACAAAGAAAAGACAATGGCACAATCCTCATTAGCATTCCACGATACGCTGCTTTCGATCTGCCTGCCCACCTACAACCGGGCGGCTTGCATTGAAAGCCAACTGACCCAACTGGCCGAAATCGATCCTTCGCTCTTCAAGCAGATTGAAGTGATCGTGTCAGACAACTGCTCCACCGACGCCACACCCCAGGTTGTCGAGCGTTTCAAGGGCCGTATGCCCTTTGTCTACCTGCGCAACGAAGAGAACCTGGGCCCTGACGCCAACTTCCTGCAGTGTCTGCACACGTCACAAAGCAAATACGTATGGCTCTTGGGCGACGACGACCTGCTGCAGACGCAACACCTGCCCGACTTGCTCCGATTGCTCGAAGAACAAGAGCCCGGCCTCGTGCACATCAGCCCGCGCCCAGGCGGGAAACCCTACACCGTATTTGAAGATGCCGACACCCTGCTGTCGGAGATAGGCATTATGATCACCTTCATGAGCGCCAACATCTTCCTGCGCGACGATGCCGCCGCCGTCGACTACCGTCCCTACGAGAAGACCAACCTGCTACAGGTGCCCATGTACCTCACGGCAGCCCTCAAGGCCCCTCGCAACGTGATGCTCCACCTGCCCTTCTACCAGGCCGGCACCATGGCAGCCAGCAATGGAGGCTACAACCTGGTGAGGGTGTTCGTCAAGAACTTTGCCATCATCCTCGACCACTTTGAGGACAAAGGTCTCTCGCCCCACACCATCATGATGATGCTCAACAGCGCCAGTGACTTTGTCTTCCCCTACCTGTTCAACTCCATCATTCATCCCAAGCAGTGCGCCAACTTTGAGTTCAAAGACAGCCGCCGGCTCATGAAGCAATATCTGGGCACGCCGCGCATCCTGATGTCGGCCCTTAAATTCCTGTTCAGCCCCAAGCGCTTCCTGGCTTTGGCCCGAAAACACCTCGGACGGCTCTGCAAAGCCCTCGGCCGCCTCAGGCAACCGCTCTGCCTACTGAAGGAAACGCTCCTCCGGGCCTGCGCACGCCTCTCGCTATGGCTCTGGCCCGTAGTGGCCGCCCAGAAGGTAAGAATGTGGGCCAACCTGCTCACGTCGTACCGCACCGCTTACCGCACGGCCACACCCAAAAGGTGCTTCCTTGAAAGGCCCACGTACCTGGTGGGACCGGAGTACATCCACCTGGGCGAGCGCTTCAACTCGCGTCCGGGCCTGCGCATCGAATGTCTCCACGTACTTGACCACGAGCCGGTGCTGCTGATTGGCAACGACGTATCGCTCAACTTCCGGGTACACATCGGCGTAGCCAACCGCATCGAGATAGGCAACGGCGTGCTGATAGGCAGCAACGTACTCATCACCGACCATTCACACGGCCACACCGACCCCGAGAGCCTGAAAACGCCCCCTGAAAAGCGCCCCATCGTGTCGCGCGGCCCTGTGATTATCGAAGACGACGTATGGATAGGCGAAAACACCTGCATTCTTCAGAACGTACGCATCGGGAAAGGTAGCATCATCGGAGCCGGAGCCGTCATTACGAAGGATGTACCGCCTTATAGCAAGGTAGCAGGTCCCGGTATGCGCATCCTCCCCGCCCAATCTTAGAGCTGAGAGACCGCCTTACAAGGCACGTAAACCATTATTTTACCCCTACAATTTCTGCATGCACCCAATGTCACCCTCAATCGAACCCCTACGCCAACCGATTGCACCCGGCGCAACCTTCCGTCGTACCCCTACGCTACCTACTTGCACCCGGTGCAACCTGTCGTCGTACCCATACGCTACCTACTTGCACCCGGTGCAACCTACTGTCGTACCCCTACGCTACCTACTTGCACCCGATGCAACCTGCTGTCGTACCCCTACGCTACCTACTTGCACCCGGTGCAACCTGCTGTCGTACCCCTACGCTACCTACTTGCACCAGATGCAACCTGCTGTCGTACCCCTACGCCACCTACATGCACCCGGTGCAACCTGCTGTCGTACCCCTACGCTACCTACATGCAGCCGGTGCAACCTGCTGTCGTACCCCTACGACGCCTACATGCAGTCGGTGCAATTAGGAATTGTACCCCTACGACGCCTACTTGCAGCCCGAGAAATCTATTATATGCACCATTTTCGAGCAGTTTGAACTAAACGTAATGCCTTACATAAAGCCCAAAAGATATGAATCAGATTCAAGAAATCAGAAAGACCCGACTGGATAATGCGTATCACAACGCGTTCATAGACCAAGTTCTGATCTTAGCGAATGAGCAGGACTTCCACGAACCGAAAATCGCAGAGGCCACAGCCGCCTTGCAGGACGCGTTTACCCGAGAAGACGAGAACTTCAAGATCCCCCAGGCCTCGGAACTCTCGCCCCAAATAGCCGCCGCCGACAATGCACGCCGCGAAGGCTACATCCACCTCAAGACCATCGTCAACGACTGGGCCAAGACCCCCTATACCCCGCAAG
>SFKY01000022.1 GCA_004554665.1 Bacteroidales bacterium | reverse complement strand
CATATAATTTCATATAATAGGGATTCTTGCTACACTTATACACATAATACATGTAGGCAAAATAATAGGCAAACAGATACCTCATGGTACTGATTGGCGAGAACAGGCTGTCCCACACTACCGCCATCAGACATGTTGCCATCAGGAACATATGGATATCCTTGCTTCTCAGTGCCACGAATCCTTTTCTTAAGAAAAAAAATAGGATGGCCAAAACTGCAAGCATGGCAAAAACACCATTCGCCACCCCATAGCCAACCAGTATCGAGTGGGTTGGAATCTTCGTGTTCAACAATTTATATCTTGTGATACGTGCATCCTGCAGGTAGTTGGCCAGAAAATTGTACTGCCAATTGGGGTCTTCAGCCCATGCTCCCCATCCAGTCCAAGGTTTTTCCACCATAGCCACTCCTCCTACAAAGGTCTCGGTACGACCAAAGACCAACAAGCCCAACGGGTTATAGGGGTCGTCCATCCGCTGCAGCTGTGCCTTGGAGTTGCCGCTCGCTATATCACCTTCGAGTACACTGTCTACATATTTGCGATACGCCCAGTTGAACAGCAGCACACCCAATACCACACCAAGCAGCACACGCCATTTGGTAAAGCGCAGCTTCACCTTCAACAGCAGGGTCAGCATACCCGCCCCCACCATCACCATACCGCCACTCCGGGCTCCCAGCAGCACGCAAAGCAGGCCTACGACGATAAAGGCTATGGAGAAATGGCCCCGTCGCAGCACCAGCGTCAGAATCACGAGGCCGCTATTGATAAGCGGACAAATCTTAAACTTGAAATAGGCCATCGCATCGCCTTCGCCCTGCGCCATCTCTTCCATCGAGACATCCATCTCACCCAGTCCGAACGCATCGTTACTGGCAAAAAACAGGATATTCGAGATAAAAGTACATATCAGAAAGATAAGCAGATTGTGGTGACTGCGGTACAGGAAACCCAATACAAACAAGAACTTCATGTAGGTCAGCCCTGTTACCGCCAATCCCTTAGCCGCATTCATCATGGCATTGCCCACTATCACCTCGGTCACCACCTGTATCAGCAACAGCAGGGCAAAGAGTTTGGTAACCAGACGTATCTCCTTGTCATTGGCAAACTTGCCCAGTCCTCTGTTTACCAACACATAGACGATACCGAAGCCTATGATGAACAAATCTGATACTGACAGATGGCCAATCAGATCCACATAGATCTGATTGCCAATACAGAGCAAGAATATCAGTATCAAGTCTACCATGCTGTCATTCCTCCGAAAGATGGGTTTTAAGCATGTCCATATCCGTCAGCAAACGCCAGTTTTCCTGCAACCATCCAATAGGTCTTTCCCACCATTTCACCCGTAACAAGAAATCGATGGTTTCAGCGTCATACCTATACCGGATAATACGTGCCGGCACGCCCCCCACAATGGCATAAGGGGGAACATCGGCTATCACGACCGCACCAGCATACACCACCGCGCCATCGCCGATATTCAAACCTCCTCCTATAAACACATTCTCGCCTATCCAACAATCGTTTCCTATGTTGATTTTCGGCTTGATTTCTTCAAACAGTTGCTCTTCGGCAAACGACCCTTTGCGTAAGGAGTAAAACAGGGGAGACGTTGTGACGTATGGAGCCCCAGTAGGATGAATCCCCAAACTGCATTTTACGTTCTGGGCGATGGAAGTAAACCTGCCTACATTGCCTGGAATCACACAGTCGTCACAGATATAGGAGCCATAGCCCATCACTCCGGAAAACACGGACCGTCGTCCCACCCGATTGTTGCCCTCGAAACGGCTCGCCAAGTCTATCATGCTACTAAAGGCAGCCTGCAACCGTTTGCCATAACGAGCTTTTAGATATACATATTTGAGCAATTGTACTATGATATTCATCACATTAACAGTTTACGATTCTATCCTCGTTGCCTTCAAAGCATCCACAAGCATAAGCCCCAAAGGTCCTTGCCACTGTATCCTGCTTATTGTAAAGTGGGATAATGATTGATATCATTGTTTTCTGTTTTTCCTTTTCTTCACCAACGCCCGTATATAGGCCCACTCCTTGCGACTAAGCCCCAACAGCACGAAAACGACGGGCACCACCGTCACGACCAGCAACACGACGATGGCCAGACTTGCCAGCCCATCGCCCAATCTGCCGGCCACTTCACGCATCAGCAGATACGACACGGCCGTGACCAAAGTCATGCGCAGCAGGATATTCCGAAGATAAAGCATGCTGCCTACATGCAGATACCGCTCCATAAACACCACTCTCACCCCCTGCGCGATAGCCACCATCACCAAGAGCACCCCATAGACGCTTCCGGCACCATAGCCACAGCGCAACATGCCATAGGCCAACGGCAACACCATAAACAGCACCAGCGCCTCCGCCAGCTGGAAATACTTGACACGTCCCGTGGCCTGGACAGCCGTAATCACCGGCATGGCCAAAGAATTGACGATAGAAATCCACAATACGAGGCACATCAACAGCGCCGTCATGTCAGGAACCTCTTCCAGCCACAGCGAGAGTATATAATCAGGATAGACCAGGAACGGAAGGGCTATCATCAACATAATCAATCCTGAGCACTTGGAACTTCCCATCACCATATTCAGCATCTCCTCCCGGTCGCCATTGGCATAGCTCTTGGTAATCTGGGGCTTGACCGCCATCATAAAATTGGCCGAAAAGGTGGACAATGAGGCATTGACCTGCTGCGCCAACGCGTTGGCCGCATTGACCGTGGGGCCGAAAAACACATTCAGCAGTACCGGTATGCCCTGTGTATAGGTCATATAGGCCAACGTTCCCGTCAGCGACCAACCCGAAAAAGCTGTCATCTCCTTGGCCAGTGGCCAATCCACCTGCCTGGTATACCCTACGGTAGCTATATGGCGCTTGCAATACCAGCCATAGAATAGCCGTACCATCAGCAACACCATGACCATGAGCAAGGCGTAAGCCACCAAACGGTCGAACGGGCAATAGCAGACCGCTACCGACACACCCAATATGGCCACCGACTGGGCAATAGCTACATACGCAAACACCGTCATACGCTCGTACGCGATGATAAGGGCATGATAAGGCATGCTGACAAGATTGACAATGGCCGAGAAAACGGTACACTGAAACACCCAGTTGGCAGCCCACATCCGTTCTTCAGGCACGCAGAGCACCGCATTGACCACATACAGGCCAACGGTCTCTCCCAGCACCAAGACCACCAGCGCGATAGCGGAAAAGATCTGCACGCTGGTGGCAAACACCTTGCGCACCATCGCCTCATCCGCCTTGCCCATATAGTAGTTCAGATACCGCTGGGTGACATTGACCAACGAGGCATCGATAAAAGAAAAAAACGCGATGATGCCGGCCACGACGTGATAAATGCCATAGTCGGTCACTCCCAACCCCTTGAGCAATACCCTACTGGCATATACGCCAATAGCTATCGTTACCAGCATCCTGGCACATAGCGCAAAGGTATTGATAAGAATCCGTCGGTAGTTGGAAGCTGTAGGAATATCCAAATGTGAACTAATTGTTGATAGAAGGGTTAATGTTAAAGGTGCATTTTTCATGCAGGCCATCATCGCCGCTATTCATCCACGCACGCCTCCACTCCTTGCCGAATTTCTCAATAGGTTCTGCAAGGTACACAATATTAAGGAGGCATGTCTATGGCGAATGGCGGCCGCCTTAGAGGCCAAAGCCTCGCAGCGCCATCACCTATGCCGTAAAGGTGATTATATGCAAAGGTACTATTAAATTACGACAAAAAACATTTTTTCCTAATTTTTCCTCTTTCATTCGTCCAGTAATTAACATTATTTTTAGTAACTTTGCGAACAAACATTCAGACAAATGGACAAAAAAGATTTACGAATCGTGTTTATGGGTACGCCCGAGTTTGCTGTCGAGTCGCTGCAACGGCTCGTTGAGGGCGGCTACCAGGTGGTGGCAGTGGTGACACAGCCCGACAAGCCCGTAGGCAGGCATCAAGATACGCTTCAGGCTCCTCCCGTCAAGCAATATGCAGAGGCCCACGGCATCCCGGTTTTACAACCCGTCAAGATGAAAGACGAGACTTTCGTCGAGCAATTGCGCAGCTATCAGGCCGACATACAGGTGGTAGTGGCCTTTCGTATGCTGCCCGAAGTGGTATGGGGCATGCCCCGCTTCGGCACCTTCAACGTGCATGCCGCCCTGCTCCCCCAGTATAGGGGCGCGGCACCCATCAACTGGGCCGTCATCAACGGTGAGACACAGACCGGCGTCACCACCTTCTTCTTAGACAAGGACATCGACACCGGCAGGATCATCGACCGCAAGACTTTCAGCATCCCCGACGAGGCTGATGTGGAGTATGTGTACGAGGGGCTGATGCGCTTGGGCGCCCAACTCTGCATAGAGACCATCGACAAGGTGATTGCCACAGACGGTCAGGTGCCCTCTGTGCCACAAGAAGACAACGGAGTGCTGAAGAATGCACCCAAGATCTTCAAGGAGACATGCGAGATAGACTGGGCACAGCCCGCCAAACGGGTTTACGACTTTATCCGCGGCCTCTCTCCCTACCCCGGTGCGTGGACCCCGACCAGCCTGGCAGACGGCACATGTGGCACGGGCGCACAGACACTCAAGATCTTCAAGAGCCTGAAGACCGGACTCGCCACCAGCGAAGCACCCGGTACCATAGACGCGGAGGGCAAACGGTTGTTAGTGGCTTGTGCCGACGAGTGGATAGAACTCACCGAGGTGCAGATTTCCGGCAAAAAGCGCATGACGAGCCGGGATTTTCTCAACGGAATGAAGAATGTAAGAAAATAACAGGATTACCTACAGGATACCAACATTGTAATGAACCAAGCAGAAGATATCAGAAACGCAGTGGAAGTACTGCGCAAAGGAGGGGTGATACTCTACCCCACCGACACCGTATGGGGAATTGGCTGCGATGCCACCAACGCGGAGGCTGTGGCCAAGGTCTATCGTATCAAGCAGCGTGACGACTCCAAGGCCATGATCTGTTTAGTAGACTCAGACGCGCGCCTGCAGCGCTATGTAAGGGAGGTTCCGGCTGTGGCATGGGACATCTTCGACATGGCCCTTAAGCCCACCACCATCATCCTGGACGGCGCGGTGAATCTGGCACCCAACCTGATAGCTGAAGACGGGTCGGTGGCCATGCGTATCACCCGCGAAACGTTTTCCAAGGAACTCTGTTTCCGGTTTCAGAAGGCGCTTGTGAGCACCAGCGCCAATGTGAGCGGACAACCTGCGGCTGCCAACTACTGCGACATAGCACCCGAGATTGTCCAAGCCGTGGACTATGTATGCCACAGCCGGCGGCAGGAACACAAGCCACACACCCCGTCGAGTATCATCAAACTGGGCTTGGGGGGCGAAGTGAGCATCATCAGGAAGTAACATCGTAACCAACTGTCATTATGGATTGTGTATCAGGAAACAAGCCTACCCCGTTTGAACGACTTCTTGCATGGAAAGACCAGCACATAGGCGACCGGCAGATGATGATCATCCTGTCGTTTGCCATTGGCTTCTTTGCATCGGTGGCTGCTTTTGTGCTCCACTGGATCATCAAGCAGATCCAGATGCTCCTCACTACGGGGTTTACAAGCACCAGCTACAACTGGCTGTACCTGCTCTTCCCCATCGTGGGTATATACCTTACCTCGCTGTTTATCAAGCATGTGGTCAAGGACAACATCTCACACGGCATCACCCGGGTGCTGTATGCCATATCGTCCAAAAACAGTCATCTGAAGAGTCACAACTGCTGGTCGTCGGTCATCGCTTCGGCCATTACCATCGGTTTCGGCGGCTCGGTGGGAGCCGAGGCACCCATCGTGCTCACAGGGTCGGCCATAGGCAGCAACCTGGGACAGCTTTTCAAACTGGACAAACGCTCCCTCATGGTGCTGGTGGGCTGTGGCGCGGCGGCAGCCATTGCAGGCATCTTCAAGGCGCCCATCGCCGGACTGGTCTTCACGCTTGAAGTGCTGATGGTCGACCTGTCTATGGCCTCGCTCCTGCCCATCCTCGTGTCGTGTGTCACAGCCACCTGTTTCTCGTATATATTTGTAGGAGACTCATCGCTCTTCACCTTTAATCTGGACAACGCCTGGCTCTTGGAGCGGGTACCCTCCAATCTGCTGCTCGGCGTGTTTTGCGGCGTGGTGAGCCTCTACTTCATGCGTACCATGACGGCCTGCGAAGACGGATTCGCCAAACTGAGCAAGCGACCTTATCTGAAACTGCTCGTGGGCGGTGCGCTCCTGAGCACGCTCATCTTCCTCTTCCCCTCGCTCTACGGCGAAGGCTACGCTGCTATCGACATCCTGCTCAACGGCAAGACCGAGGCCGACTGGAATGCGGTGATGAACAACTCGCTGTTTTACGGCAATGGGCACCTGCTGGTGGTCTATATCGGACTGGTTATTGTGACCAAGGTCTTTGCGACCTCTGCCACCAACGGTGGCGGCGGTTGTGGCGGTACCTTCGCTCCCTCGCTCTTTATCGGAGGTTTCAGCGGCTTCTTCTTCGCCCGCCTCTGGAACATGTACGAGGTAGGTCCGTATGCGCCTGAGAAAAACTTTGCCTTGCTGGGCATGGCCGGAGTCATGGCCGGGGTCATGCACGCACCACTCACAGGCATCTTCCTCATCGCAGAACTCACCGGCGGCTACCAACTCTTCATGCCGCTGATTATCGTGAGCGTGGTTTCCACCCTAACCATCAGCATCTTCGAGCCCCACAGCATCTATGCGATGCGCCTTGCCCGCCAGGGCAAGCTCGTCACCCACCATACCGACCAGTCGGTGCTCACCCTGATGCGGCTCGACAGCGTGATTGAGCGTGAGTACACCGCCGTCACCCCCGACATGCCGCTGAGCAAGCTGGTGAGGGCCTTCAGCGACAGCCATACCAGCTTCTTGCCTGTGCTCGACAAGGCCGGCACGCTGCTCGGCGAGGTCGACATGACCAAGAACAGGCACATCATCTTCCGCACAGAACTCTACAACAAGTTTACGGTGGAGCAACTCATGACCGAGTGTCCCGCCAAAATCGGCGCCGCAGACCCTATGGGCGAGGCCATGAAACTGTTTGAAAAGACCAGTGCGCTCTATCTGCCCGTGGTGGATGTGAGCAACAGGCTCATCGGCTACATAGACCGCTCGCGGATGTATTCGATGTACCGCAAGTTGGTGGCCGACTTCTCCGCCGAATAATCCTCCTTTACCCCTCCCATAAGCCCCTTTTACGGGCGTATTCCAAATGCGATACGAGCGTACGGCAGTTGCGATACGGTCGTATCGCAGTTGGTGTACGGTCGTACTCCAACTGCTGTACGCTCACCAACGGCATCCTTTGCCACATCCATTCCACACCTTTTATTATATATATAGATAGCCCTCATCCGGTACCTATCCATTTGATAGGGTTTTCCATCTTCCTTTTGGGCCACGGCAAATGTTGTTTGTGTTGTCACAGTTGCCGTTGAAAATCAATTAGGGGAGTGATTAGGACGGTCATAGTTGTTAAATATTCGTAAAACATTCAAAGTTATGGGTTAAAGGCTTCATCAGTCTACTTGAAAAGTAGTACCTTTGCACCCGATTTTGGCGCAAGCCAGGTCATGAGATCATTCACATAAAGTCTTACTTTATTAATTCAAAAAACTTTTAACTATTATTTATGTCAGATTTTAAGAACGTACAGCCGTTGGAAGACTTCAATTGGGAAGAATTTGAGAATGGCACACAGGCAGGCACAAGCAAAGAAGAGACGCTGAAGGCCTACGACGAGACCCTGAACAAGGTCACAGAGCATCAGGTGGTAGAAGGTACCGTAATCTCTGTTGACAAGAAAGAGGTCATCGTAAACATCGGTTACAAGAGCGATGGTATCATCCCCGCTTCCGAATTCCGCTACAACCCCGAATTGAAGGCCGGTGATACGGTCGAAGTTTATGTCGAGAACCAGGAAGACAAGAAAGGCCAGTTGGTTCTTTCACACAAGAAGGCACGTCTGGCCAAGAGCTGGGATCGTGTGAACGAGGCACTCGACAACGACGAGGTTATCCAGGGCTACATCAAGTGCCGCACCAAGGGTGGTATGATTGTCGATGTATTCGGCATCGAGGCCTTCTTGCCCGGCAGTCAGATCGACGTTCATCCTATACGCGACTACGATATCTTCGTAGGCAAGACCATGGAGTTCAAGATTGTGAAGATCAATCAGGAGTTCCGCAACGTTGTTGTTTCTCACAAGGCTCTTATCGAGGCCGAGCTTGAGGCTCAGAAGAAGGACATCATCTCCAAGCTGGAGAAGGGTCAGGTACTTGAGGGTACTGTCAAGAACATCACCTCTTACGGTGTATTCGTTGACCTCGGCGGTGTCGACGGTCTCATCCACATCACAGACCTTTCTTGGGGCCGCGTAAGCGATCCGCATGAGGTAGTGACACTCGACGAGAAGATCAATGTCGTAATCCTCGACTTCGATGAGGAGAAGAAGCGCATCGCTCTCGGTCTGAAGCAGCTCACTCCGCATCCTTGGGATGCTCTCGATGCCGACCTCAAGGTGGGCGACCACGTAAAGGGCAAGGTAGTGGTTATCGCAGACTACGGCGCATTCGTGGAAATCCAGCCCGGCGTAGAGGGTCTCATCCACGTGAGCGAGATGTCTTGGAGCCAGCACCTGCGTTCAGCTCAGGATTTCCTGCATGTAGGCGATGAGGTAGAGGCCGTAATCCTGACCCTCGACCGCGAGGAGCGCAAGATGAGCTTGGGTATCAAGCAGCTGAAAGAGGATCCCTGGCAGTCTATCGACACTAAGTATCCTGTTGGAAGCAAGCACACTGCCAAGGTATGCAACTTCACCAACTTCGGTATCTTCGTAGAGCTCGAAGAGGGAGTAGACGGACTGATCCACATCTCTGACCTCTCTTGGACCAAGAAGGTAAAGCACCCCAACGAGTTTACTCAGGTAGGTGCCGACATCGAGGTAGTAGTACTTGAGATAGACAAGGACAACCGTCGTCTGAGCCTCGGCCACAAGCAGCTGGAGGAGAATCCTTGGGATGTATATGAGACCATCTACACCACAGGTTCTGTACACCAGGGCAAGATTACCGAGATGATGGACAAGGGTGCCGTAATCACCCTCAACGAGGGCGGTGAAGGCTTTGCCACTCCGAAGCACCTCGTTAAGGAGGATGGTACACAGGCACAGCTGGGTGAAGAGCTCGCATTCAAGGTGATTGAGTTTGCCAAGGACTCTCGCCGCATCATCCTCTCACACTCTCGTACTTTCGAGGATGTAAAGGAAGACACCAAGCCCGCACGCAAGCACGCTGCCAAGAAGCAGGATACTCCGACCATCAACAATGTGGCCGCCAGCACCTCTCTCGGTGACCTCGGTGTATTGGCCGAACTGAAACAGAAAATGGAAAAGGGTGAGTAATCCTATCCCATCGTAATAAAAAGAAAGCCTGCTTATGAAAAAAAGCAGGCTTTTTTTTGGTTCTGTCATTGAATTTTTATACCTTTGCACCGCTTTTTAGCGTATAACACAAGTGTTTCAAATCCCGAAACACGATTCATCAACCCATTCACCACTACATTTTAGTATGTATAGCAAAGAAGAATTATTATCCAAAACTATCTCCGAGCTTGAAGAAATCGCCCAGAAGATAGGGGCAGATTATAACAACGGCGACAACGAGGAAGCTATTGTCTATGCCATCCTTGACAAGCAGGCTGAAGACGAGGGCAACAAAAATCCTCTCGGTACCAAACGCCGCCGTACCAGAATTGTAAAAAAGGAACAGGACAAGGTTTATACTGTTAACGGTAAGGAAGGTGAGAATTTTGATCTCAAGAAAAACAAGCCGATGGGCAAAGAAGAACCACAACTTTTCGCAGAAATACCCCAAAATACACCCGACGACACAAAAGATGAAATAACGCTTATCGAAGAGCAGATAGCTGCACTTCCCAAGCATAGAGGACGCAAAACAAAGAAGGAGATGGAACTCTTAGACAAACTGGAAGCTGCCCGAAACTCGCAGGCACAGACAGAAACAATGCCCGTAGAGAACATGACAGCCGAAGCTGATGCCATGAACGACGAGCCAACCGACACTGACGCTCAGGAAGAGCCAATCGACGGCACGGAAAACATCGTGCCTGAAGCCGAATTTGCCACGGGCAGCAGCGCAGAAGAGGAAGATACCAACAGCGAAGACCTGCTGGCACAGCTGCAGGCCAAAATCAACGCACACAATGAGGCTGCAGAAGCATCGCAGGAGATGGTTGCTGACGGCGTGTGGGCTGGAGACCCGGGCGACGGCACAGACTTCATTGTCACGGTAGACCTCCCCATCGAGGATCATGGCGCAGTGCCCAACTTCGACATGTTCGACAATCCCACAACCCCCATCCCCACTGCAGCCCCGGCCTATCAGCCGCAGCTACAGGATATGGGCATGTCGGCCACCTACGACTTCTCAGACATAGTGACCGCCAATGGTGTACTCGAGGTAATGCCCGATGGTTACGGATTCCTCCGTTCGAGCGACTACAACTACCTTTCGTCACCAGATGATGTCTATGTGTCGGGTGCCCAAATCAAACATTACGGCCTGAAGACCGGTGATGTAGTGCAGTGCCACGTCCGTCCTCCCAAAGAGGGCGAGAAGTATTTCCCACTTACCAGTATCGACAAGATCAACGGCCGTGAGCCCGCCGATGTGCGTGACCGCATCCCATTCGAGCATCTCACACCGCTTTTCCCCGACGAGAAATTCACGCTCTGTGGCGACCGTGCCACTACCAACCTCTCTACACGTATTGTAGACCTCTTCTCGCCTATCGGTAAAGGTCAGCGCGCACTCATCGTGGCACAGCCCAAGACAGGTAAGACCATCCTGATGAAAGACATTGCCAACGCTATCGCAGCCAACCATCCCGAGGCCTACCTCATGATGCTCCTGATAGACGAGCGCCCTGAGGAGGTGACCGATATGGCACGCACCGTCAACGCCGAGGTGATAGCCTCTACCTTTGACGAGCCAGCCGAACGCCATGTCAAGATAGCCGGTATCGTGCTGGAGAAGGCTAAGCGTATGGTGGAATGTGGCCATGATGTGGTCATCTTCCTCGACTCCATCACCCGTCTGGCCCGCGCCTACAATACAGTATCGCCCGCATCGGGCAAAGTGCTTACCGGAGGTGTGGATGCCAATGCCCTGCAGAAGCCAAAGAGATTCTTCGGTGCTGCCCGCAACATCGAGGGCGGCGGTTCGCTCACCATTATCGCCACCGCACTGATCGACACGGGCAGCAAGATGGATGAGGTGATTTTCGAAGAGTTCAAGGGAACAGGAAACATGGAGCTCCAGCTCGACAGGACGCTCAGCAACAAGCGCATCTTCCCTGCCGTCAATCTGGTGGCATCGAGCACACGACGCGACGACCTGCTGCAAGACAAGACCACACTCGACCGTATGTGGATCCTGCGCAAGTATATCAGTGACATGAACTCTATAGAGGCCATGAACACCATCCACGACCGGATGGCCCGGACACTCAACAACGAGGAATTCCTCCTCTCTATGAACGATTGATACAAGGCGACACGCCCTATATACCAAGCGCCGACTGGCAAGACGGTTTTCCGCCTGCTGGCCGGCGCTCAGTTTTTCCTCCTTTCCTCCTCTGATGACAGATGACCCTACTGCTGGGCAAATCTTTAATAAAAGTAAAAAAAAACTTGGTTTTTTGTTTTGATTTGTCATGGACATGCTGTATCTTTGTACCCAAGTTTTGCAACGACCCCATTTGTCAGGGGGATTGCTTAATAGTAATAAAAGTAGAGTATGATATGAAAGTATTAAAGTTTGGCGGGACATCGGTAGGTTCCGTTAAGAGCATCACCAGCTTAAAGAAGATTGTAGAGAGAGAGGCCAAACGACAACCCGTAGTAGTCGTAGTAAGCGCCCTGGGCGGCATCACAGACAAACTGCTTTTTACTTCCCAGCAGGCATTGACCGGAGATGAAGCATGGCGTACATCGTTCGACGAGATTGTAGACCGTCACCACCAGATGATAGATACCATCATCACCGACAACAAGAGCCGCGAAGACCTGTTCAACATTGTAGACACGCTATTAGAGCAACTGAAGAGCATCTTCTTCGGTGTATATCTCATCCACGACTTGAGCCGCAAGTCGCAGGATGCCATCGTCAGCTATGGCGAGCGTATCAGTTCGCACATCGTCACGGCACTTATCCGCGGTTCCCGACGCATGAACTCACGCGACTTTATCCGTACCGAGTACAAGAACGGCCGGCATACGCTCGACAGCGCACTCACCACCCGTCTGGTACGCGAGGCTTTTGCCGACCTGCCACGCATCTCGGTGGTTCCAGGGTTCATCAGCCGTGACCGCGACACCCACGAGACCACCAACCTGGGTCGGGGCGGTTCAGACTACACTGCAGCCATCATCGCAGCGGCACTCGATGCCGAAATCCTCGAAATATGGACCGATGTAGACGGCTTCATGACGGCCGATCCCAAAGTAATCAAGACCGCCTACACCATCAACGAACTGAGTTACGTGGAGGCAATGGAGCTGTGCAACTTCGGCGCCAAAGTCATCTATCCCCCCACCATCTACCCCGTGTGCGTCAAGAACATCCCGATACGGGTGAAAAACACTTTCAACCCCGACAATCCCGGCACCATCATCAAGAACAAGGTAGACAACGACCGAAAGCCCATCAAGGGTATATCGAGTATCAGCGGCACCACGCTCATCACGGTCACCGGACTGTCGATGGTGGGTGTCATTGGTGTGAACCAGCGCATATTCACCGCCCTCACCAACGGCGGCATATCCGTGTTCATGGTATCGCAGGCATCCTCAGAAAACTCTACCTCCATAGGTGTGCGCGATGTCGATGCCAGCAAGGCTGTGGACGTGCTCAACGCCGAATTTGCCAAGGAGATTGCCACCGGTGCCATGTATCCCATGTACGCCGAGAGCGGTCTGGCCACCATTGCCATCGTGGGTGAGAACATGAAACATACCCCGGGCATCGCCGGCAAGCTCTTCGGCACGTTAGGCCGTAGCGGCATCTCTGTCATCGCCTGTGCACAGGGCGCATCAGAGACCAACATCTCGTTTGTGGTTGACGGCCGCTACCTGCGCAAGGCACTCAACGTGCTGCACGACTCTTTTTTCCTCTCCGAGTACAAGGTCCTCAACCTGTTCATTTGCGGAGTGGGCACGGTGGGCGGCATGCTCATCGAACAGATACGTTCACAGTACGAAGAACTGAAAGAACACTCGCGCCTGAAGCTGAATGTGGTGGGCATCGCCTCATCCAAGCGTGCCATCTTCGACCACGACGGGCTGGACCTCAACACGTACCGTGAGGCGCTGGATGCCTCCGAGCCCAGTAGTCCGGAGCACCTGCGCGACATGATTCTGCACATGAACATCTTCAACTCGGTGTTTGTAGACTGTACGGCCAGCAAAGAGGTAGCCGCACTATACCAAGTGTTTTTGGAGCACAATATCAATGTGGTGGCAGCCAACAAGATTGCAGCTTCATCCGACTATGAGAGCTATACCAAACTCAAGCATACGGCGCTCAACCGCGGCGTCATTTACCGTTTCGAGACCAATGTGGGCGCTGGTCTTCCCATCATCGGCACCATCAACGACCTGCGTAACTCCGGCGATAAGATACTGAAGATAGAAGCGGTACTGAGCGGCACGCTCAACTTTATCTTTAATGAGCTGTCGGCCACTGTCCCCTTCTCTGAGACTGTACGGCGCGCCAAGGAGAGCGGGTATTCGGAACCCGACCCACGCATCGACCTGAGCGGCACCGACGTAATCCGCAAGCTGGTGATACTCACCCGCGAAGCAGGCTATCGCATCGAGCAGGAAGACGTGGAGAAGCACCTCTTTGTCCCCGACGAGTTCTTTGAGGGAAGCACCGACGAGTTCTGGAAGCGGCTACCCCAGTTGGACGAAGGTTTTGAAGTGCGTCGCCAACGGCTTGAAGCAGCCGACAAGCGGTGGCGGTTTGTGGCCACAATGAACCAAGGCCGCGGCAGCGTTGCCCTGCGCGAGGTAGAGAAAGGTCACCCTTTCTATAACCTGAAGGGCAGCAACAACATCGTATTGCTTACCACCGAGCGCTACAAAGAGTTCCCCATGCTCATACAGGGCTACGGAGCCGGAGCTGGTGTGACGGCTGCCGGCGTGTTTGCCAACATCATGTCCATCGCCAATATCTAAGCCTATGAAGCATATCATCATCTTGGGCGACGGTATGGCCGACCATCCCATCCAACGGCTTGGTGGCCTCACCCCGCTGCAGTATGCAGATACGCCCTACATGGACCGCATAGCCCGCGAAGGCAAGACGGGCAGGCTGGTCACTATCCCCGACGGGTTCCAACCCGGCTCTGAGGTGGCCAATACCGCCATTCTGGGCTACGACCTGCAGCAAGTGTATGAGGGAAGAGGTCCGCTCGAAGCGGCCAGCATAGGTTACGACATGCGCCCGGACGACTTGGCGCTGCGCTGTAACATCATCACGCTCGGCGATGGCAAGATACGCTTCCATCACGGCGGCCATCTCACCACCGAAGAGGGCGACCGGCTCATCCAATACCTCAACAGCGAACTGGGCAATGACCGTGTGCACTTCATTACGGGCATACAGTATCGGCATCTGTTGGTGATACACGGCGGAAGCAAGCACATCGTCTGCGCACCGCCGCATGACCATCCCAACGAGGCATGGGAACCGCTGCTGGTCAAGCCCGAGCCCGATGCCCCGGTGGAACCGGGCCGGATGACAGCAGCCGAGACAGCAGCCCTCATCAATGAGCTCATCCTGCGTTCGCAACAATTGCTCAGCGCGCATCCTTTCAACCGCCAGCGTCCGCCGTCGGCACAGGCCAATTCGATATGGCCGTGGAGCGGCGGGTATCGTCCCAGCATGCAAACCTTGCCCCAACGCTACCCACAGATTAAGCATGGAAGCGTGGTATCGGCGGTAGATTTGATTAGGGGCATCGGCCACTATGCCGGATTGCGACGCATCGTGGTGGAAGGTGCTACTGGCATGGCCAACACCAACTATGAGGGAAAAGCCGAAGCCGCCATCCGCGCGCTGCGCGACGAGGATTTTGTATTCCTGCACATCGAAGCCAGTGACGAAGCCGGCCACGACGGCGACCTGGAACTCAAGTTGCAGACCATCGAATATCTCGACCGACGCATCGTGCGCCCCGTACTCGAGGCCATCGACACCTGGGACGAGGCCGTGAGCGTGGCCCTGCTTCCAGACCATCCCACGCCAGTCGAAATCCGTACCCATGTGGGCGAACCGGTACCCTTTGCCATCTGGCACAAGGGCATTGAGGCCGATGACGTGCAACGCTTTGATGAGGTAAGTTGTATGTCTGGCAGTTACGGACTTATCCGTCTCCAACAGTTTATGGACACATTTATGAACGAGTAACGCTTTATGAAATATTATTCGACCAACCGACAAGCCCCTGTGGCCACGCTCGAAAAAGCAGTGGTCAAGGGCCTGGCTGAGGACAAGGGGCTCTATATGCCTGAACATATTCGTCCTCTGCCCCCATCATTCTTCGAGCATATCGAGGAAATGGCTTTCCAAGAGATTGCCTATCACGTAGCCGACGCCTTTTTCGGCGAAGATATACCTGCCGATGACCTGCGCAGCATTGTCTACGACACACTGGTCTTCGACTGCCCCGTAGCAGAGGTGGAGAAAGACATCTTCGCGCTCGAATTGTTCCACGGCCCAACACTCGCGTTCAAGGATGTAGGCGCCCGCTTCATGGCCCGCCTGCTCCAATACTTCATCCGCAAAGAGGGGAAAAATCGTATCAATGTACTGGTAGCCACGAGCGGTGACACAGGGAGCGCAGTGGCCAACGGATTTCTGGGCGTGGAAGGCATCCATGTCTATGTGCTATATCCCAAGGGCAAGGTGAGCCGCATCCAGGAGAGCCAATTCACCACGTTGGGGCACAACATCACAGCCATCGAGGTCGATGGCGTGTTTGATGACTGTCAGGCATTAGTGAAAAACTCCTTCATGGACGAGGAACTAAACCGCCATCTCGTACTGACCAGCGCTAACTCCATCAATGTGGCACGTTTTCTGCCACAGGCTTTTTACTATTTCCATGCCTATGCACAACTCAAACGCCATCTGCACGAAACCGGCAACCGATTGGTGGTGTGCGTGCCGAGTGGAAATTTCGGCAATATCACCGCAGGTATATTCGGACGCGAGATGGGGCTGCCCGTTCACCGGTTTATTGCAGCCAACAACGCCAACGACATCTTCTACCAGTACCTGCAGACAGGTGTCTACGCCCCCAAACCGAGCCTGCAGACACTGGCCAACGCTATGGACGTGGGTGCCCCGAGCAACTTTGCCCGCATCTATGATCTCTACGGAGGGTCACATGAGCGCATAGCAGACTTGGTAAGCGGTGCTACATATAGTGATGAACAGATTCGGCAAACCATGCGTGCTTGCCACGAGGCTACAGGTTATGTGCTCGACCCACACGGAGCATGCGGCTATCAGGCATTGAAAGAAGGATTGAAAGTTGGAGAGACAGGTGTATTCCTCGAGACGGCCCACCCCGCCAAGTTCAAGGAGAAAGTGGACGAAATCTTGGCCACAGACATTGAGATACCGGCTCGCTTGGCCGCCTTCATGCAGGGCGAGAAACAGACGGTGCCCCTCTCAAGCCAGTTTGAAGACTTCAAAGCCTATCTCATGAAGCAATGATATAAAGGGAAGAGTCTCCCCAAATAGGCAACAGACAAGGCGACCTACGGAACAGGTATAAGATGTACCTCACCGTATGTCGCCTTGTTTGTTGTTATTGTGAGTAATTCGGGCTATGACGAACGGCTTGCTAAATCGACTATCAGCCGCCTGTCGGTCTCTGAAACTCCTTGCTTCGACAAGAAGTCGGCATCTTTGCCGAAAGCCTCCATCAATACGTCCACGTCGGCAGGCAATTTACGGCCCATCTGCTCAACATACCGCCTGAAGGAAGCCACAGCTGCGGCTACGTCTCCCGTCAGCCACAGGCTGTAGCCTTGGTTGAGCCAGTCGTCAGGGGCTACAGATGGCCCTGCACACAGTTTCTGGTACACACCCAGCGCCTGTACGTACTTTCCTCCATTCATCTGTCCCCATGCCAGCACCCGCTGCACATCGGGATGGTCAGGGTGCTCATAGTCGAGTTTATAGAGCGTGGGCATGGCCTCATTGCTCCTGCCGAGAGAGATAAGACATACGCAGAGATTGAGTTGATATACAATGTGACCGGGACGCAAATCGACCAACTGCCGGCACACTTTCTCAGCATCATCATAACGATGGCGCAAAAGATAGTAACGTACAAGCCCCTTGAGCGCCCATTCGTCGTGCGGATCACAGTCTGTAAGCCGACGGAAGACAGGAAGCGCCTGCTCGGGATCACCATACTTCAGGTGGTCGTAAGCCACAAACAACTGGTAGTCCCTGTTGTCAGGATCTTGGTGAAAGGCACAGATGTCTGTTACCGCACCACGGCAGCCCAATGAGTCGGCTGCACCAAACTTGGACACGAAGCGTAGAAAATCGAGATACCACAGCCCCATCTGTGTGCCTCCGAAAATGTCGCCAATGCCCACAAAGACATTCGGTTCGCCCGCATGGCGAGTAGAGAGGAAAGGATCGGTGAAGTCTCCCTTGCTCGAATAGAGTTGGAAGAAGCGATAAAGATCCTGTAAATACATGCGGCGGATGTAGGCAGGACTCTGCTGCTCACTCTCGGGTACCATGACCATACCCACCGACCCGCCCCGCAACATCTCCTTGAGGTTATCAGGGATGCGGTCGATGACTTGCGAAAAAGCAAAGGCAAAACTATACTTGTCGCTGTTGCAGAAAGGACCGCCAGAGAGGACATTGCCCAAAATGACATCGTTGCCGGGATGCTTTCCGATAAAATTTCGGAGATAGGGATGGTCGGTAAAAAACGGGACAAACCAATTGCTGAGCGTATAGAAGAAAGCGTAACGCTTCATGTGACGGAAACCACCGAAATAGATATCTGAGCCCGATTTCTCCATCTCCCTCATCTTGGCGATGGTGGCCTCCACCTCGTCCATGGCTTTCTCGTCTGCATCAGGATGCAGGATATCACGCAGCGAATCTTCCTCTTTCTCGGCAATTCCGAACTTTGTGATTTGCAGGTGACTGTTGTTGAGCAACGTGGGCATGATATCACGCTGTATCTTACGGTTGTCGGCTTCGGCATTCACGCAATATACCATCTGTTTTTGCAACTCCATGAGCTGTCGGCAACCCGTATCGTGTGCCATAAGTTTCAACGCCGAACGCCGTTGCCGATCCAGCATCATCTTTTCGTCCCAACGGAGCGAAAAAGCCCAGCCCACCAATGCGCGCTGCCGTACATGCTCGTCGGCAGAGGCAAGGAAGAGGTCGCACAACAACTGCTGCTTGCGGGGATCGAAGACGTTGACACACGAGAGCGTCACCGCACTTACCAGCACCTGCACATCAAGGATGTCCACAGTAGGAGAAGACAGCAGGTCAAGATAGAATCCCATCTCGGCTTCAGACCACTGCGAGGAAACAAAAATAGAATCAAACAGTCGGCTTACATAGTCGGTATGCCGCTCGTACAGGGCCCTATGCCGCTCCTGACGCACACTGTCAGGCTCTAAAGCCAGCATGGCCTGATCGGCAACAAAACCCTCCAACCGATTCCTGATTTCCGCCTGGTCCATATTCACCGTTGCCGCATGGGCTGCAGCCACCTTGTACGAGGGATTGGTCTTTTTGCGATCGGCTATCCGCAAATCCTGTATCAACCGATAGGTTTCAGCCACCGCCTCTTGGTAAAAACGGTCGCGCTTATCGTCCTTGAATCCACGTTCCAGATAATCGAGCATAAGCGCATAATTGGCCATTACCGACTCGATACGGTCCTGGAAACTGTACAGTGAATGGTCCCTGATATAATCGCGCACCCTCTCTTGGGTCTCCCACACACGCCCGTGGGCGTTGTAAGCTTCGAGGATGGCATCAAGCGTCATTTCCATAGGTGTCACTTCTTAGGTTTGGCCGCCTTTTTCTCCCATTTAGGAACGGCTATGTGTGGGTATGTCATCTTAGGCAGAGCCTGTAGGGTCTTGGCATCGGCATGGCAGCAGGTAGCCACGATATCGGCATAATTCTTCAGACCGTATTGGTTGAGCGAATCGCACGCCCGATTGTACCCTTGCACCATCGCGGCAATCTGTTGGCGTCGGCGCTCGTCGCTCATGGCCTTACGGGTGAAGACGACACGGCCGAGCGGCTCCCCCATCTTGCGACTGTCTTTGAGCACGATATGCTTGTAAAGACGGGCGGTGGTAGCCTGCGGCTCGGTGAGCCATAGGGCATCCATCTCGTTATTGATAAGCATGCCCAGTCTGATCAATACGTCATTGATTTGAATCCGGAAGACCATCGAGGTGGTCTTCACGCCCTCCAAAGCCTTATCTGTGAGATAGTCGGTGGCCGAATAGCGGGTCATGGCCACCATTTTGTCGCCCAACTGCGACACATTCTTCACACGGACCGTACGGTTGGCTATCAGTTGCCAGTAAGCATTGGTCTGTCCGGCACTGTCGAGCGGCGTGCCCTGTGCCACCATGCGCTCCATGCGCTTCACATCGGTCACAGCACCCTCCACGCTGCCACCCACAAGGGCGGTATCGCAGTCCATCTGCGCATTACGCACCTTCAGGCGGACGTCTACGTTCAAGCTGTCAAACCATCCCCGGGTCTTTGCCAAATAGAGAGGCATGCCATCGAGTGTGGGCATCACAGCCATCTTCAGAGCCAGCGAGTCCTCACGGGCCAACCGCTGCCGCTCTGCCCTCGTCATGCGCTGCTTCTCCTCGTATGTCTGGCCACAAGCAGACATCAATAGGGCGGCGATGCCGTATATCAATATTTTTTTCATACAATTCGATATTCTATAAAGTGCAAATTTAGTAAAATCTTTTGATACGATGAAAATAATTCGTACTTTTGTGTCAATCATCAGACAGATATGGCAAAAGACAAAATAGCATACGTGTGTTCGGAATGTGGACAAGAGTCGCCCAAATGGATGGGCAAGTGTCCCAACTGTGGCCGATGGAACACGTTTAAGGAGATAAGGATCGCTGCAGACAGCGGCACGATGGCGGCCAAGGCAGCTGCCCAGACCCTCAATGCCCACCGCAGCCTGCACCAAGGAGATGCACGCCCTATCCCACTCAGGGAGATTTCGGCACAAGAAGACCCGAGGATAGACACACGCGATGCAGAACTTAACCGGGTGTTGGGCGGAGGACTGGTCCCCGGCAGTCTGGTGCTCATAGGAGGCGAGCCGGGCATCGGCAAATCCACTCTTACGCTACAGACCATCCTCAGGATGCAGGGGGTAGAGGTGATGTACGTGTCGGGAGAGGAAAGCCCGCACCAGATCAAGATGCGCGCCGAGCGCATAGACAAGGGAGCTAACGATATCGGCCATGTCACTATCCTCTGCGAGACCTCGCTGGAGAGCATCTTCGCCTGCATCCGCGAGGCGCATCCACAATTGGTGGTCATCGACTCGATACAGACCATCTCCACCGAGGACGTAGACTCCAGTCCGGGGAGCGTATCGCAGATCAGGGAGTGTGCCTCGGCACTACTCAGATTTGCCAAGACGAGCGGAATACCCGTGATTCTCATCGGCCACATCAACAAGGAGGGCACGCTGGCAGGCCCCAAGACGCTGGAGCATATCGTCGACTGCGTCATACAGTTCGAAGGCGACCAGCATTACATGTACCGCATTCTCCGTAGCATCAAAAACCGCTTTGGCAGCACCTCCGAACTGGGCATCTATGAGATGGGACAAGAGGGATTGCGACAGGTGTCCAATCCCTCAGAACTGTTGTTAACCGAGGACCACAACGGACTGTCGGGCATCGCCATCAGTTCGGCCATCGAGGGAGTACGCCCCTTCTTGGTGGAGACGCAGGCACTGGTATCTACGGCTGCATACGGTACGCCCCAACGCGCCGCCACAGGGTTTGACCAGCGCCGCCTCAACATGCTCTTAGCCGTGCTGGAAAAGCGGGTGGGCTTCAAACTCATGCAGAAAGATGTCTTCCTCAACATAGCGGGAGGCTTGCGCGTCACCGACATGGCGATGGACCTGAGCGTGATAGCCGCCGTGCTGTCGAGCAATGTCGACACGCCCATCGAACCGGGATGGTGCATGTGCGGCGAAGTGGGACTGAGCGGTGAAGTGCGTCCCGTGAACCGCATCGATCAACGTATCGCCGAGGCTGAGAAACTGGGCTTCACCGATATCATCATCCCTGCCTACAACCTCAAAGGCATCAATCCACACCGCTACAAGATACGCCTGCATCCGGTTCGCAAAGTGGAAGATGCCCTCCGCGAACTCTTCGGCTGACACACCGAGCCACGACCGCCCGCAAGCCTCACCATTTTTTCGGCAAACAGAGACGATACCATCGGGTGAATCGAAGCACCCTAAAAAACAGAGACGTATCTTTCAGAAACATAAAGACGGCATTTAGCAAGTCTATTTGCGGCATTTAGCACCTCTAAATGCCGCAAATAGATGTGAGAAAGGATATAGCCTCTGATTTCATCATGGCGGGGGCAGCTTTATTGGGCGCAAGTCGTGCTGTTATCTTCTGTTGAAGTATTCTATTTACAGTTTCCATACTTTGATAAATTATAGTGCAAAGACAATTATTTTTTTCAATTGGCGAATTTTACACAAAAAACAGACTTTGAAATGGCGATTTTTACAATTTCAATCTTAAAGTACTTCTTTCGCCATTCGTAGTAATATAAAATATTAATAGCACTAATAGCTCTATTATTTACCCTACATAATGTTTCGCAATTTATCATGGATGTCGAGAAGGAGCAAGGGGCGGCGGAACAATCCTATCAATTCCTAATTGGTTGCAGTTCCCAAAGAGTGGTCTTATGATTTGTAATTCTCCCTTTCCACCTTTACCACCTTATACCCTATAGCAGCCACGATGATACTCATGAGCGGACTGAGCAGGTTGAAGAAACAATAGGGAAGATAGACAAAGGTAGAGACGCCAAGCACCGTGCTCTGCGTCATACCGCACGTATTCCACGGCACCAACACCGATGTCACCGTCACCGCATCTTCGGTGCTACGACTAAGCAACCGCCGCTCAAACCCCTGCCGGTCGTACACATCACGAAAGACATTGCCCGTGAGCAGGATGCAAAGGTATTGGTCGGCTACGGCCAAGTTGAACATTAATCCGGAGCATACGGTGGCTGCCACCAACGAGGTACGCCCTCGCACCATGCGGACAAAAAGGCGCGTAATGCCGCCTACCATTCCGCCTGCCGACATCGTTGCCCCGAAACACATAGCACAGACTATCAGCCAGATGGTGTCCATCATGCCGGCCATGCCACGGGTAGCTATCAGACCAGACAGCATGGCATTGGACGTGGGCAACGACGTGCTGCCATACATGCTCATCATCGAGGCCTTGAACAGATCGGGATGGATGTCGCGCAACACATCTGTCTGGAAGAAGAGGCCGAACAACATAGCCAACAGGGTGGAAAGAAAGAGGGTGACCAACGGAGGCCAACGCCGGGCTATCATCACGCCTGTCAGAAGTGGCACCAGAAGCAGCCAAGGGGTGATATGAAAACGGGAAGCCAGTGCAGTGGTGAACTGAGTCGTATCGCCCACGTTGCCGACACCGTGCATCAGACCACTTACAATAAAGATAATAAGGGCTATGGCCATCGAGGGAACCGTGGTAAGGAGCATGTAGCGGATGTGACTGAAGAGTGGCACGTCTGTCACACCAGCCGCCATGACGGTAGTGTCTGAGAGGGGCGAGATTTTGTCACCAAAGTAGGCACCACTGATGATGGCACCGGCTATCCATCCCTCCCTGAAACCCAACGCCTGACCAATGCCCATGAGAGCGATGCCGATTGTGGCCACGGTGGTCCACGAGCTGCCGGTCATCACACTCACCAGCGCACAGATGACACAGGTTGAAGCCAAGAAGACTTGGGGGTGGATAATCTGAACACCATAATATATTAGGGTAGGCACCACGCCGCTCAGCATCCATGTCCCGCTGAGCGCTCCGATGAGCAGCAAGATAATCAATGCGCTCGACACGCTGGCCACATTCTTGGTGATGGCTTTCTCAAAGGCGAGCCAGGGCACATGGAGGAACACCATGCCCACAAACACGCAGAATGCCGACACAATGAGCAGGGTAACCTGACTGGCTCCGCCCAATGCATCGCTGCCAAATGACTGTATGGTGGCGGTAAGCAACACGACAAGCAGCACGATGGGCAACACCGACAGCAAGGCGGAGGGCCGGCGGCGGGCCATATCTTTGTGATTGGCTTGGGTCATAGACATCCTCTACATCCTTATTCGTACAGGGTATGGTCTTCGATGCCTGCCTCTGCCAACGCCTCTATACGCTCACGGCAGGTGCCACACTTACCACAATGGCGCTCACCGCCCTTGTAGCAGCTCCACGTCTCGGTGTAATCGATGCCAAGCGCCGCACCGCGACGTGCGATATCCGTCTTGGTAATCTGCGTATAGGGTGCCGACACCTGCACACCGACGTATGTCCCGGCCTCAGTGGCCTGCGACATGGCATCTACAAAAGCCGGCCGACAATCGGGGTAGATGGTATGGTCGCCTCCGTGGTTGGCCATCATCACATAATGCAGGCCACGACTCTCGGCAAGGCCAGCGGCAATGGAAAGCATGATACCATTACGGAATGGCACTACCGTAGACTTCATGTTATCGTCGTCGTAGTTGCCCTCGGGTATGGCTTCGGCACCCTCCAACAGCGAACTTCGGAAATAGCGATGCATGAAATCGAGCGGAATCGTGAGATGCGGGATACCCAAACGGCGGCAATGCAGTTCGGCGAAAGGAATCTCACGGGCATTGTGATTACTTCCGTAATCGAATGACACTCCGAGAGCTATGCGCTCCTTATACTCATACAGCAGTGTGATGCTGTCCATCCCCCCGCTCACAATAATCACAGAATCTTTCATCGGTCTTATGGCTTATTATCCTTAAAAAAATATATGGTTACAAAGGTAAGCATTATCCTGCAAACACACATCGTTTTTCTTAAAAATCAGTCTACTACGCCTCAAATTTCTCAACAACTGCCCTTGAAGTTGTCATCAATCGGGAAGCCAAACGTAAGGACAAGCGCGACACAAAAGGCTTTCGGGAAGAGAATGGTGGAGAAAAAATAAACTAATTAGAATAATTTATCCCCATAGCCTTTTTATAATCAATAAAAAAACACTATCTTTGCATCAGACTTTAACCAATTTAACAAAATCAGACAATATGAAAATCGATCAATTCAATTTTGCCGGAAAAAAGGCAATTGTTCGTGTAGACTTCAATGTGCCATTGGATGAGAATGGTAATGTCACAGACGACACCCGTATCCGTGGTGCACTCCCCACACTGAAGAAAGTGCTGGCAGACGGCGGTGCCCTCATCATGATGAGCCACATGGGCAAGCCGAAAGGAAAGGTAAAGGCTGCCCTGTCTCTCGGTCAGATCGTAAAGAACGTAAGCGCTGCTCTTGGCGTTGAGGTTAAGTTTGCTCCCGACTGTGGCAAAGCTGCCGAGGCTGCCGCAGCCCTTCAGCCCGGCGAGGCTCTGCTTCTCGAAAACCTGCGTTTCTACCCCGAGGAGGAAGGAAAGCCTGTAGGCGTGGAGAAGGGTACTCCTGAGTACGACGAGGCCAAGAAGGCCATGAAAGAAAGCCAGAAAGCGTTTGCCAAGACCTTGGCTTCATACGCCGACGTATATGTAAACGACGCTTTTGGTACCGCTCACCGCAAGCACGCTTCTACCGCTGTCATCGCAGACTACTTCGAGGCAGATGCCAAGATGCTTGGTTACCTGATGGAGAAAGAGGTCAACGCCATCGACAACGTGCTCAAAAACGCAGAGCATCCTTTCACTGCCATCATCGGTGGTTCTAAGGTAAGTTCTAAACTCGCTGTCATCAAGAACCTGCTCGACAAGGTAGACAACCTGATCATTGGTGGCGGTATGGGTTATACCTTTATCAAGGCTCAAGGCGGACACATCGGCGAATCGCTGCATGAGGACGACCTGATGCCCGAGGCACTGAACGTGATCGCTGCCGCCAAAGAGAAGGGTGTAAACCTGAGCCTCTCTGTGGCAACGGTGGCTGCTGACCGTTTTGCCAACGATGCCAACCGCCAGACAGTAGACATCTACAACATCCCCGACGGATGGGAAGGTATGGATGCCTCTGAGGAGAGTTTGGCAAACTGGAAGAAGATTATCCTCGACTCTAAGACTATCCTCTGGAACGGTCCTGTAGGTGTATTCGAGATGGAGAACTTCGCTCACGGCACTGGCGAGATTGCCAAATACGTGGCACAGGCTACCCAGGAAAACGGCGCCTTCTCGCTGGTAGGCGGTGGTGACTCTGTAGCAGCTGTCAACAAGTTTGGACTGGCCGATAAGGTTTCTTATGTATCAACCGGAGGTGGCGCCATGTTGGAGGCTATCGAGGGTAAGGTACTCCCCGGCGTTGCTGCCATCGAGGGATAAGACAGCCGACTCTCTACAGACTATAAAAAAGGCGGATGGACTTTGCGGTCCATCCGCCTTTTTTTACAATACGCGCCAATAGAAATCTGCGATCGATACTTGCCAGACACCCGCCCTACTGCAACAAGCATGGAGCATAGGGAAGTATGGTGGGGATGAGAGCGTGAACAACTTCCGAGACTATCGCACGGTAATGTGGAAACAGCCCTGTTTCACCTCATATTTCACGTAGCAACGCCCCGCCTGACGCATGTCGTCAAGCACTTCGCTGAGCACCCATTTGAGCGTATCATTGCGAACCTGACGGCGCTGCTCGCCAGGAGCCTGCACCGTCTTGTAGCGGTTATAGGCAATATCAAACGTGGTGCCGTACATGTGGCAGCTGTTCTGGGTAGCGTTGCCATTGTGGGTACGCAGCTTCTGCACATCCTTCTGAGAGCGCAAGATGCTGGTGACGATAATCTTGTGAAGCGGTACGCCCTTGATTTGCAGACTGTCGAAAAACGTGCGGCCGATGTCCTGTAGCAGCACGGAAGCAGAAGGAACCAAATACGGGATGCTGGTGCGCAACCTGTCTATATGGAAATAGGGGTTGGCACCGACATACACCAGCTCCGCCTTGCGTTTCTCGGCCTCATCGCTGTCTTTCACAGGCTTAACGCCCCACTTCTGGGCAGAGACCAACTGGACATCGTTCTGATCAGGGAAAGCATTGCCAAAATGGGGCACGCTCAGAATACGATGTTTGGCCGGCTTACCGTCGGCATTGAAAAACAGAGACTTGACACCGGGCTTCAGCGGTGCCACCGAATCGTGCACTGCAACATTGGGTACAGGCGCAACTTCGGCAACAGGCAATTGGGCAACGGCCGCGGTGTCTATCGACACAGTGTCGGCCAACAATGCCGTAACCGGGGTAACAGTGCCCAAGGTGGGGAACACACAGCGCACCATGCCCAATACCACTACCACAATACCGAATCCCTGTATATATCGTTTTTGACTTACCTTCATTGAAAATAATCTGTTTATGCGACAAAGTTAATAAAAAATGGAGAGTTTCTTGGCAAGTATCGTAAGATTTTTGTAATTTTGCAGAAATTTAAAGAGGTAATCACTTGACAGAGAAACATTTGATATTGGAGGATATAGACCCCGTAATTTTCTACGGTGTTAACAATTGTCACCTCCAAATGATCAAGTCGCTATTTCCCAAACTGCGCATGGTGGCCCGCGACAACGTGATACGACTGGTGGGCGACGAAGAGGAAATGGCCAAGGCGGAAAAAGATATCGAAGCGATACGCAAGCACGTACTCAAATACAACTCACTGAACGACGAGGATATCCTGGACATCATCAAGGGGAAAACAACCAAGGCCGAATCGGCCAAGGGGGTAGTGGTCTATTCACTCTCAGGCCGTCCCATCAAAGGCCGTTCCGAGAATCAGCAAAAACTGATTGATGCCTTTGAGCAAAACGACATGATCTTTGCAGTGGGTCCAGCCGGTACAGGCAAGACTTATCTGAGCATAGCGCTGGCGGTGAAAGCCATGAAGGAGAAGAACGCCAAGAAGATTATCCTCTCAAGGCCTGCCGTGGAAGCCGGTGAGAAACTGGGCTTCCTCCCCGGCGACATGAAAGAAAAGATCGACCCGTACCTACAGCCTCTCTACGATGCGCTTGAGGATATGATTCCGGCCGCTAAGCTACAGGATATGATGGACAAGCATATCATCCAAATCGCTCCTTTGGCATTTATGCGAGGCAGAACTCTCAGTGACGCGGTGGTCATTCTGGACGAGGCGCAGAACACCACGCCCGCACAAATCAGGATGTTTCTCACCAGGATGGGATGGAACACCAAGATGATCATCACCGGCGACATGACGCAGATAGACTTGCCCCATGAGCAGAAAAGTGGCCTTAAGGAGGCGCTGGAACTGCTGGGTGGCATTGAGGGCATTGCCGTTGTGGGCTTCAACAAGAAAGACATAGTCCGACACAAACTGGTCACCCGCATCGTCAATGCCTACGAGGCTTACGACAAGGCGAGGCACGGCGAGAAAGAACTGGAATTTAAAGACTAAAAAAGACATAAGCAATGAAGGCATTAACAAAAACTGATTTCCATTTTGATGGACAAAAAAGTGTTTATCATGGTAAAGTAAGGGATGTATATGACATTAACGACGATGTAATCGTCATGGTGGCGACCGACAGAATCTCCGCTTTTGATGTCATTCTGCCGAAAGGCATTCCTTTTAAGGGTCAGGTGCTCAACCAGATTGCTGCCAAGTTCCTGGACCAGACCACCGATATCTGTCCTAACTGGAAGCTCGCCACACCCGACCCGATGGTGACTGTAGGCCTGAAGTGTGAAGGATTCCGCGTGGAGATGATTATCCGTGGCATCCTGACCGGTTCTGCCTGGCGCGAGTATAAGAACGGGTGCCGCGAGCTGTGTGGTGTAAGACTGCCCGAAGGCATGAAGGAGAACCAGCGTTTCCCTGAACCCATCATTACCCCTACCACCAAGGCAGACGAGGGACACGACCTGAACATCTCCAAGGAGGAAATCATCACACAGGGTATCGTCTCGGCAGAAGACTATGCTGTCATGGAAGACTATACCCGCAAACTGTTTGCACGTGGACAGGAGATTGCCGCCAAGCACGGACTGATACTGGTAGATACCAAATACGAGTTTGGAAAACGGGACGGCAAAGTGTATCTCATCGACGAGATTCACACGCCCGACTCGAGCCGTTACTTCTATGCCGACGGTTATGAAGACAGATTTGAGAAAGGCGAACCGCAACGCCAGTTGTCCAAGGAGTTTGTACGCCAGTGGCTGATCGAGCACAACTTCATGAACGAGCCAGGACAGACCATGCCCGAAATCACCGACGAGTATGCCGAGAGCGTAAGCGATCGCTACATCGAACTCTACGAGCATATTACAGGCGAACATTTTGACAAGGCTCAGGAAGAGGGAGACATCGCTGCCCGCATAGAAAAGAATGTGGCAGCCTACTTAGCGACACGATAAGCAATGTATGACCAAGAGAAGATAAAGCCATACGGAGAAGATGGCGAGAAGGGAAAAATGGTGGAGGAGATGTTTGACAACATCTCTCCCACTTACGACACCCTTAACCACAGGCTGTCATGGGGAATAGACAGGGGATGGCGCAAGAAAGCCATCAGGCAGTTGGCACCTTACCGTCCGCAGACAATGCTCGACATCGCCACTGGCACCGGCGACTTTGCCATCCTGGCCGCACAGATGCTGCATCCCGTCCGTCTCGTAGGCGCAGACTTCTCTGAGGGCATGATGCGCATAGGCCGTAAAAAGGTGGAAGCCGCCGGATTTGACAAGATTATCTCGTTTGCCAAGGAAGACTGTATGCAGCTGTCGTTTGAGGACGAGTCTTTCGATGCTGTCACTGCGGCTTTCGGCATCCGCAACTTCCAAGATTTGGACCGAGGACTCAGGGAGATGTGCCGAGTACTGAAAAAAGGCGGCCATCTGAGTATCGTCGAGCTATCGGCACCGGTCAGTTTCCCCATGCGCCAGCTCTTTAAGGTCTACTCGCACACGTTTCTGCCGTTTTACGGTAAAATCATCAGTAAGGATGATGCAGCCTACAATTACCTGACGGCTACCATCGAAGCCTTCCCCCAAGGCGAGGCGATGATGGATATTCTGCACAAGGCGGGATTCTCGTCGTCTTCGTTCAGACGCCTCACATTCGGTATCTGCACAATGTATTTCGCAACAAAATAATAAGAATCATGGACAAGTACGGTTTGATAGGTTACCCTTTAGGACATTCGTTTTCCATCAGTTACTTCAACGAGAAATTTCAGAATGAAGGCATTGATGCCGTGTACGAGAACTATGAGATTCCCGACATTGACAACTTGCCGGAGATTCTCGACTCAAACCCAGAGTTGAGAGGACTTAACGTCACTATCCCTTACAAGCAACAGGTGATCAAGTATCTGGATGCCCTCAGCCCCGAAGCTCAAGCCATAGGTGCGGTGAATGTCATCAAAGTAACCCACAAAGACAGGAAAACCATCCTGAAAGGGTACAACAGCGATGTCATAGGGTTTACCCGCAGTATCGAGGCACTTATCGAACCATGCCACAAGAAAGCCTTGATTTTGGGTACAGGCGGTGCATCTAAAGCGATTAATTATGGCCTTCAATCCTTGGGTTTGGAGACGTTGTTTGTCAGCCGGACTGCTAAGGAGAATGCCATCACCTACAATCAGGTGACACCCGACCTCATTAAGGAGTATAAAGTGATTGTAAACTGCACCCCCATCGGCATGTACCCCCACGCAGACGAATGTCCCAACCTGCCATACTATGCGATGGATTCGCACACACTGCTGTATGACCTAATATATAATCCTGACGAGACGATGTTCTTGAAACGCGGAAAGGAACATGGAGCCACCGTAGTCAACGGATTGGAGATGTTGCTGCTTCAGGCTTTTGCCTCATGGGAATTTTGGAATGGTAAAGAACAAAAATAAATAACATGACAGACAACCGATACATGATGCGCGGTGTAAGCGCAGCCAAAGAGGATGTGCATAATGCCATCAAGAATATAGACAAAGGACTGTATCCGCAGGCCTTCTGCAAGATTATTCCCGACATATTGGGAGGTGATCCCGACTATTGCAACATCATGCACGCCGACGGAGCCGGCACCAAGTCGTCGCTGGCCTATATGTACTGGAAAGAAACAGGTGACCTGAATGTGTGGAAAGGCATCGCACAAGACGCGATAGTGATGAATACAGACGACTTGCTCTGCGTGGGTGCGGTAGACAACATCCTGGTGTCGAGCACCATCGGCCGCAACAAGATGTTGGTACCTGGCGAGGTGATTTCGGCCATCATCAACGGCACCGACGAACTGCTGTCTGAAATGCGGGAGATGGGAATAGGCATCTATCCCACCGGCGGAGAGACGGCAGATGTAGGCGATCTGGTACGCACCATCATCGTAGACTCTACGGTGACGTGCCGTATGAAGCGCAGCGATGTAATAGATAATGCCCATATACAGCCTGGCGACGTGATTGTAGGTCTCAGTTCTACGGGACAGGCCACCTACGAGAATCGCTACAACGGAGGCATGGGCAGCAATGGTCTCACAAGTGCACGACACGATGTGTTTGCCAAGTATCTGGCAGCCAAATATCCAGAGAGCTTTGACCACGCTGTACCAGAAGATCTGGTTTACAGTGGCAAGTATAAGCTGACAGACGGCGTGGAAGGTTCACCCGTAGATGCCGGCCAGCTGGTCCTCTCCCCCACCCGCACCTACGCACCAGTCATCAAGCGCATCCTCGACGAGATGAGGGGCGAGATACACGGCATGGTACACTGCACGGGCGGCGCACAGACCAAGGTGCTCCACTTTGTGGGCGACAACTGTAAGGTGATAAAGGACAACATGTTCCCCGTTCCGCCTCTGTTTAAGGCTATCCACGACTGCTCGGGTACCGATTGGCGCGAGATGTACCAAGTCTTCAACATGGGTCACCGCATGGAAATCTATCTCCAACCCGAATTGGCAGACAAGGTAATAGCCATCAGCAAGTCGTTCAACATCGATGCACAGGTGATTGGCCATATCGAAGAGGGAAAACGGAGCTTGACCATCAAGTCTGAGTTCGGCACATTTGAATATTAAGAAAGACCATTGACCTTATATGATAGAGAATAACAGTATACTGGAGAAACTGGACGGACTGGAAAGCAGGTACGAGGAAGTGTCTACGCTGATTACCGACCCCAGTGTCATTGCCGATCAGGACCGCTATGTAAAACTGACCAAAGAATACAAAGACCTCGGCGACATCATGGATGCACGGAAGCGGTACATTAACTGCCTGAATGCCATCGCCGAGGCGAAAGATATCCTTGCCAACGAGAGCGATGCCGACATGAAAGAGATGGCACGCGAGGAACTGGCCGAGAATGAGGCCCTACAGCCCAAGATAGAGGAAGAGATCAAAATAGCATTGGTGCCCAAGGATCCCGAGGATGCCAAGAATGTACAGATGGAGATACGTGCAGGAACAGGCGGTGACGAGGCAGCCCTTTTTGCCGGCGACCTCTTCCAGATGTATAAGAAATACTGCGACTCAAAAGGATGGACCCTTTCCATCACCAGCGTGAGTGAAGGAGCAGTGGGTGGCTTCAAGGAGATAGATTTTGCCGTTAGCGGTGCGGATGTTTATGGCACTCTGAAATATGAATCGGGCGTACACCGTGTGCAGCGGGTACCAGCCACAGAGACACAAGGACGCATGCACACCAGTGCCGCCACGGTAGCCGTATTGCCCGAAGCCGACAAATTCGAGGTAACCATCAACGAGGGAGAGATCAAGTGGGACACTTTCCGCTCAAGCGGCGCAGGTGGCCAGAATGTGAACAAGGTGGAATCGGGTGTGCGACTCCGCTATATGTGGAAAAATCCGAATACGGGCGAAACGGAAGAGATTCTCATTGAGTGCACAGAGACCCGAGACCAGCCCAAAAACAAAGAGCGCGCACTCTCACGCCTTCGCACCTTTATATACGACAAGGAGCACCAGAAATATGTAGACGATATTGCCAGCCGTCGCAAATCGCTCGTTTCGACAGGTGACCGCAGCGCCAAGATTCGCACCTACAATTTCCCACAAGGTCGTGTGACCGACCATCGTATCGGTTATACCACCCACGACCTGCAAGGTTTTCTCAATGGCAACATCCAAGATATGATAGACGCGCTTACAGTGGCAGAAAATGCCGAGCGCATGAAAGAAACAGAACTCTAACAGAGACATAAACACCAACCCATCATGAATAGGAAAGAACTGATAGAACAGATATTTGCAAAGAAATCATTTCTCTGCGTAGGACTTGATACAGACATCAAGAAGATTCCCGAACACCTGAAAGGTGAAGAAGACCCTATCTACGCCTTCAATAAGGCCATAATCGACGCTACCGCACCCTATTGTGTGGCCTACAAACCCAATCTCGCTTTTTACGAGGCGTTTGGCATCAAGGGAATGATGGCATTCGAGAAGACCATCAACTATCTGAACAGCCATTACCCACACCACTTTGTCATCGCTGACGCCAAACGAGGCGACATCGGCAATACATCTGCCATGTATGCCCGTACTTTTTTCGAAGAATATGATCTTGACGCCCTGACCGTGGCTCCATACATGGGAGAAGACAGCGTGAAGCCTTTCTTGTCATACGAAGGCAAGTGGGTGATTCTGCTGGCATTGACTTCCAATAAAGGTTCACACGATTTTCAGTTGACTTGCGACGAGCTTGGCGAGCGTCTGTTTGAGAAAGTACTGAGAAAGAGCCAGCAATGGGGCAACGCTGATAACATGATGTATGTGGTAGGTGCCACCCAAGGACAGATGTTTGAGGACATCCGCAAGTGTGCTCCCGAACACTTCCTGCTGGTTCCCGGCGTGGGTGCCCAGGGAGGAAGCCTGCAGGAAGTATGCAAGTATGGCATGACACGCGATTGCGGGCTATTAGTCAACTCTTCGCGTGGTATCATCTACGCATCTACCGGCACCGACTTTGCAGAAGTGGCAGCCCAGAAAGCCAAAGAATTGCAAGAAGAAATGCAAGTTGAGTTAGAGAAAATTGAACGATAGCAAAATCATCAGTGATCCGATATTCGGATTCATCAAAATACCAAGAGGGCCCTTATTAGACATAGTAAGGCACCCTCTTTTTCACCGCCTTACAGA
>SFKY01000093.1 GCA_004554665.1 Bacteroidales bacterium | reverse complement strand
ATTCTTATGGAAATGCAAAGCATAAAATAGCAGGAAAGAAACCTACAATTAGCCTTGTTTTCGATAAAAATGGCCTCTTCAAAAAAAAATCTGAAAAAAAGTAGTAAAATCCTTTTCATTTCTCTGAAAATTGTTTAATTTTGCGAGTAGTTCAAAACCTATTAATGACACCTCTGCCGGAGAGGTGTAAGGTTAAGCCCCCCTAAGAACAGGGCAACACGAACAAGCAAACGAGTAAACAATACAAGCAAACGAGTACGAATAGTATTACTGACCAAGTAAATACGACTATTGTATTTTTTCATTTATTAACTATTAATTCAACATTTATGTCAAAACGAGTAAAAACAATCGGCATGTTGATGGCACTAATGGCATGGCCATGTAGTGCGATACATGTTGGAGCTGTTACTGCGGTCAATGGCGTGCAAAGCGTACAGCAGGAAACAGCTTGCAAGGGTGTTGTAACTGATGCCGCGGGAGAACCGATCATTGGTGCCACCATCCGTGTGCAGGGGACATCAACGGGTACGGTCACTGACTTTGACGGAAACTTCAGCCTCACCAAGGTGGCTAAAGGAGTAAAGTTGGAAATCTCCAGTATCGGTTACGTGACTAAAACCGTCACATGGAACGGCAAGGATATCCGTGTGACACTGGAGGAAGACTTGGCCACACTGGGCGAAGTAGTGGTAACAGGTTACGGCGGTGTACAAAAGGCCAAGACCATGACGGCATCTGCCTCTATCGTAAACGTAGGAACCATTGCCAAGCTGCCTGTCACCACGATGGCAGAAGGACTCGGTGGACGTGTGGCCGGTGTGTTTACACAGCAGAGCTCGGGAGCACCAGGTGAGAAAACCAAAATCTGGGTACGTGGTGGAAGCAACATCCTGTATGTAATCGATGACGTGGTGCTCGACACCGGTGAGGGTGAAGACTTCTTCAGCCGTCTGCGTCCGGACGACATCGCCAACATGACCGTACTCAAGGATGCTGCTGCCACGGCAGTCTATGGACCGCGTGCCGCCAACGGTGTAATCGTGGTGCAGACCAAGCGCGGTTCGGAGGGCGCCCCGGAAATCACCTTTAACCAGAAGGTGACCATCATGACCCCAGCTTACCGTCCGGAGGTGATGAACAGCTACGAGTATGCCTTGGAACGCAACGCGATAGCACTGGCCAATTACGACGAGACGATGCCCTATAACAACACACAGCTCTCCAAGTACTATATGGGCTATCTGAACCAGCGTGGCTACAGCCACTCGGAAATCATGAACATGGTGAACGAGAAGTACCACATGGGCTACACACTGGATCAGATTGATGACTTCTTTGATCCCTATGTGACACAGGGCGGCGATATCGAGAACTATTACAGTACCTACGACCCGTGGGAGATGTTCGACCACACACAGCCTATGTACCAGACCAACGTAAGTCTGCGTGGCGGTAGCGAGCGCATCAAGTACTACTCCAGCGTGGGCTATCTGGACCAGCAGGGTCTGAGCAAGACCTACGGCTATACGCAGTACAATATCATCCTGAACACGGATGCCTATATGCTCAAGGACAAGAGTCTGAAGTTTACCTTCAACCTGAACGGCAACATCGGCAACCAGCAGAAACCTGCTTCGGGCGACGGCGTGTTTAACTCGGTGATGTACGGACACAACATGCCTACACGTCCTGCTGCATGGACCACAGGGAAGGAGCGCAAAGGCTCGGCCAACTCGCTGCTGAACAATGGTTTCAACAATACGGACACCAAGCGTTTCCAGATGAATGCCGCCCTGAAGTGGCAGGTGCCATGGGTGCAGGGGCTCAGCGCTACGGCCAGCCTCAATTATACCACCACGCACTCGATGAACAAGAAATTCTCTTATGACCAGGAGAGTGTGTACGACAATCCGTATGCCACTACATTTTCTACCTATAATCCCGACAACGCCAATCTCTACCAATACTGGTACGACTACCGTCTGACCACGGGTATCTTCCAGCTCGACTACTCCAAGAGCATCGGCAAGCACAACATCTCGGTGATGGGTAACTACCAGAGCCAGATACGCCATGAGGACTGGAGCAGCCAGACCAAGAAAGGTTTTGCCACTACGCTGGCTCCGCAAGAAGACCTGGGTGCCACGATGGTAAGCAGCGGCGGTTCGGCCTCGGAGTGGGGTTCGGCTTCATGGATTGGCCGTGTAACCTACGACTATGCCAACAAGTACATGCTGCAATATAGCTGCAACTACAACGGCTCGCTGAGTTACAGCCCCGGCAAGCGTTGGGGATTCTTCCAAGCCGTGTCTATGGGATGGTCGGTCTCCGAGGAACCATGGTTCAAGAAACTGGTATCGCCCAAACTGATCAGCCAACTGAAGCTGCGCGGAGGATTCGGTCTGGTAGGTAACGAGGTGGGCAGCTCCTTCTCTTATCTTACCCAGTATGCCCAAAACGGCACCAAGGTGCTGTTTGGCAGCGGCATGACCTCCAACGTGGGCTGGTATGTATCGAGCGTGGCCAACGACCTGCAGTGGTCGAGCAGTAAGCAGTATGGTATCGGTCTCGACTTCACCATGTTCGGCAATCGACTGACCGGTGCTTTCGACACGTATCTCTATGTAAACAAGGGCGATGTGATGAACATGACCACAGACATGATACGTACCGATATCCTGGGTATGCCCAACATACCGCAGATCAACGCTCCCTACGTGACCAACAAGAAGGGCGGTTTCGAGCTCTCACTCAACTGGCAGGACAAGATTGGCGAAGTGGGCTACAAACTGGGACTTACCTACTCATACTGGGATAGGAGAACCGTACGCCACACCACAGAAGATTCAGACTGGTACTCTAATGCCTTCGACACAATGGGCAAGCGCACCGAGTTTACGAACGTAGTATATACCTACGCGCTCAAATCGGCCGGCCTGTTCAGAAGTTGGGAAGAACTGTATAACTCTACGCTGAACTTCAACCGCAACTATGCACCGGGAACCATCAAGATCGACGACTTCAACGGCAATGGTGTGATAGACGACTACTACATCACCAACCTGCCGGGCTCTACCCCACTCACCCAATATGGTGTGACACTGGGTGCCTCGTACAAAGGTGCAGAGTTGGAAGTGTTCTTCCAGGGTGCTGCCAATGTAACAGGTGCCATGCCTTCGCCCTTCCGCAGCCAGCAGAGCTATATGTGGAACTACGGCCAGTATGGTTTCCAGAATGCCTACACGCCGAGCAATCCTGATCCGGATGCTGCCATCCCATTGCCTTCTAACGAATCGAGAGGTTGGGGATATAGTTTCGTCGACTTCTGGCAGTTTGACGCTTCTTACCTGAAGCTGAAAAACATCAGCCTGCGCTACGACCTGAAACGTGACGTGCTGAAGAAGATGGACTATATACACGGTTGTGATATCAGTTTTGTGGTGACCAACGCCTTTACATGGACCAAGAAGTCGTACCCGTTGAAGAACCTGCAAGATCCGGAGTTCATTACCAGCGGTGCCTCCATCTACAACAACAATGGTAGTCTGGGTAGCTATCCTACACAGCGCACCTATACGTTCAATGTGGTATTAACCTTATAACAGCTAACAACAATGAACAGAAAAAATATCATAAAATATATGTGGGCAGGACTGCTCACAGTATTACTGGGCTCTACCATGACGGCGTGCGATCCTCTGGGTATCGAGCCTACAACCAAGGTGGATGAGGACCGTTTCTGGACCAATCCGCAGTTGGCACGCGCGTATGTCAACAACCTGTACCTCATCGGCAGCACCGGCTCGGGACATACCTTCCAGTCGGAACAGTGGTCGGACAACTGTCAAGGCAACTATGAGCAAGACTGGGATACCTACCGCCAGCTGACCTTCAACAACCGCCGCTACGACGAGACAGCAGCATGGAGCGGCCCGTGGTCTGGCGCCTATAAGAATATTTACAACATCAACAAAGGTATCGAGAAGATTACGGGCTCAGGATCTCTCAGCGAGCCGCTTCGCGCACAGTTGCTGGCCGAGTGCTACTTCTTCCGCGCTTGGGTGTACTTTGACATGGAGAAGTTCTGGGGAACCGTTCCATACGTAGACCATGCACTGTCGCTGGACGAGGACACCTACCTGCCTCAGGCCAAACGTGAGCAACTCTTCGACAACATGCTGGCAGACCTCGACAAGTCTATCGAGAACTTTACAATCTATGGTGGCAAGTCTGAGATTGGCCAGGTGAATATTGATGCCGCTTATGCGTTTAAATCGCGCGTAGCCCTGTATGCAGCCGATGCAGCAGCAGCTTCTGCCAAGGGCATTTTCCGCGCCAACGACCCAGCCGGTCTCTTCACCTTTGAAAAGACTGATGCACATTACTACCAACTGGCTTACGATGCCGCCAAAAAGGTGATCGGCAAGTACGCTCTGGAGCCAAACTACGCCACACTCTTCACATCGGAGACCGCCCATACCAGCGTAGAGTCTATCTGGCCGGTATTGTTTAAACCCAACCAGCGCGAGGGATTCAACCCCACTGCCAAAAACGGACCTGATGGCAACTACTACGAGAACAGCGAGTCGCTCACGCTGAGCTGGAGCATGCGTACAGGTACGTTCCCAACACAGGATTTGGTGGACTGCTATCTGCAGAAAGATGCCAAGGACGGACAATGGAAGCCCTGGTGGAAGACCTCGCAGGCCCAGGAGCTGAACGTGGTTAGGAATGCCGACGGTGAGTTTGAGGGCAAAGGTGATGACTACCGCGAGATCTACAAGAACCGCGACCAGCGCTTCTACTCCACTGTCACCTACGACGGTTCTTACATGGCCAATGAAAAGAATCAGGCACCGAGATACCAAATTCAGACATGGATAGACACCACCACGATGGTATCGGAGCGTACGCTCCAATATTCAGCCCTGCACACGGGCTACCGCTCGCAGGAGACTCTGGAGACGGCACCCGTAAACCGTGGCTCTTGCCAGACCATCACGGGCTACTATTCGAGAAAGTACTCTCATTTCGATTCTTACAACGACAATGGCTCACTGGATATGACACAGCGCACTACCTGCTACTTCAACATACGCTATGCTGAGGTGTTGCTCAACTGCGCAGAGGCAGCCATCAAGCTCAATAAGAGCAGCGAGGCAGAGGGCTATATCAACCAGATTCGCCAGCGTGCCGGTGTGGGCAACTTCAACCAAGCACTGGAAGAGCACAACCTGTGGGAAGAAATGAAGATCCAACGCCGTTTGGAGTTCGCATTTGAGTGCCCGGGCTTCCGCTACTTCGACTTACTCCGCTGGGGTGAGGCAGAGGGCCTGAGCGAAATCCCGGAACTGAACAGGGTTTCACGCGGCATACAGATTTTCCGTGTCGGCAAACACAGCAATGTAGCAGGCGAAAACGGTGTGGCTTTGGAGAAAGGTGAAGAAGGATACATGACACCTACATTCAGAACCATACCGATGGACTACAGCTACTATCTGCGTAAGTTCGACAATACACGTTATTATTTCACCCCATTCTCTGACACTACGCTGCGCGACTATAAGCAACTGCAGCAGAATCCGGGTTGGAATGGATTCAGATTTGACAATTAAACGCACAATCCATCAATTATTAGATTTACAATTATGAAGATTTTCAGTAAAACAAAGACTTTATACACGGGAATATGCTTGCTGCTGGCAGGAATGTTTACCTCCAGTTGTGAGACAGGACTGGTCTATGAAGACGTGCCGGAAGACTACTATTCAGACGTGAGCCTGACCAACTCTCAGATCATTTCCCGTTACCTGTTTGAAAACTGTCTCTATGCCAAGAACTTTGGTGAATATACCACCTATATTGCACAGACCACACATGGACAGTCTGGGGTTACTTGGACCAATGAGACGGGTAGCAATTTTACCCTGCCCAATGGCACGGTGGTAACGCCCGGTGAGACGATAACGTTGACAGGCGGTCATAATAAGATTGTAGAAAGAGCAGACAACAACGCCCCAGACGGCAAGGTGTACACGCTCTACTTCTACGTTCCGTCAAAGGTAGTTTACTCATCGCCCAACAAGGGTTATCTGTATGACCTGAGCAAACTGCCTTCCGGCTTCACACTGGTAGGTGGAGAGAATGGTATGTCAGAGAAAGTGCAGACAGGAGTGGACCTGACACAACTGGTAGTTACGCTGCAAAGCCAACAGCACTATGGTGACGACTGCAAAATAGAGCCTCAGAATGGCGCACCCAAACTGGGGGCTCCCGGCGACTATACAGAACCACGCCAGTATCTGCTGCTCAACAACCTGCGCAGACCTGAGGGGGTGCCGCAAGCCAAACGCCTCTACGAGGTCCACGTAGTGGTATTGCCTTAGTTTCATCGCTTATAAATTCTATTATTGGGGGTGTGTCCTGCTTTGGGGCACACCCTTTCTTGTAGCTTTTCCAAAGTACCAATGATAGAGAACCATGAATGGGCAAAGGAACATGCAAGCATATCCCAACCTTACAAAAAAGCGACATTAACAAGTGGTGTATGGGCGTACTATTTTTTCAGTTCAATGCGGAAGATGGTGCCGCGTCCAACTTCCGACCATTTCACAAAGATGCGGCCATGATGGTATTCCTCAACGATACGTTTGGCAAGAGACAGCCCCAGTCCCCAACCTCGTTTTTTTGTCGTAAAGCCTGGACGGAAGACATCGGCTATGTCTTTCTTCCTGATTCCTTTTCCCGTATCTTCCACTTCCACAAATACTTTTTTGCCGGCTTCGCCAACGCGAAGCGTGATGGTCCCTGCCTCACCACCCATTGCATCGACTGCATTCTTGCACAGGTTCTCTATCACCCACTCGAAAAGGGAGGCATTGAGGCGTACTATGATACTTGGGGCTTTCCCCTCACTGATAATCCTGACATTATGCGATGTACGCCTATCCATGTAGACCATCACATGCGCTATCACTGTACCCAAACTGGTAGGCACAAGTTCAGGCAATGACCCTATCTTGGAAAACCGGTCAGCTACAAGTTGCAAACGCTGCACGTCTTTTCCCATTTCAGGTATTAAGGGGTCATCAGGATAAGTCTCCTGCAAGATTTCTGCCCACGCCATCAGACTGCTGATAGGTGTACCCAATTGGTGTGCTGTCTCTTTGGTCAAACCTACCCACACCTTGTTTTGCTCAGCACGCTTGGAGATTAACAACGCAAGAATGGCTACCATCACAAAAATCAGTACAACAGCCAACTGCACCATCGGATATGCCGCCAAACGCTTGAGCGTAGTAGAGTCATCGTAACAGACATCTATATAATCGGTTATAAGTGAATCGGACAGTTGGATACGGATGTACCTTCCTTCATGCAACAATCGTTTACCTATCGCTGCTACATAATGCATACTGTCGGGGTAGGCATCATGCGGAACGTCAAGATTGCGATAGGTTTGCACACCACCCTGTGGATTCAATACTATTACAGGAATCGTGTGGTTTTCATCTATCACTTTCAGCACCAAGGTGAGATCTGTATCATCGTCGGCCACATTGAGCGCCCTCATTGCCTCTGCCCAGACTTCCATCTTATTGTGCTCCTCAGCCTCCAGATCTTTTGTCAGCCTGTGCGACACCACCAATGAAGCGGCAGCTATGAATATTGCCGCCACAGCCAAAAAGATGCGTCCCTGACCTATCCGATTCATCCACCTCATGTATGCTGCAAATCAAACAATTATATAACGCAAATTTCATGGATTTAGTACAAATGCCTAAACCTGTATAAAAAAAAGGGTCTCCAGCTGTTTTCACAACTGAAGACCCCGACTTAAAAAATGGCGGCTACCTACTCTCCCGCATTGCATTGCAGTACCATCGGCGCAAGTGGGCTTAACTTCTCTGTTCGGAATGGGAAGAGGTGGAG